>DASTYU010000047.1:0-2874 GCA_035764655.1 Candidatus Limnocylindrales bacterium | reverse complement strand
GCGTTGGCCGGATCGGCCAGGAACTTCACTGCGGCGGCACGCGCCTGGGTCGGCGTGCGGGCGACATCCCATGGCGGCACGGGCAGACCCTGTGCGACCAGCAGGGACTTGGCATCGGCTTCGTGGATCTTCACGCGGGCAGGCTCCTGGGCGCGGCGTGGACGGGCCGCAGGGTGATCGGAAGAGGCGGGGGCCGGTCGATGGTACCGCGCCAAGCGCCCGGGCCGGGCCGAAAACGGAACGATCCCGATCGGCCGCCTCGCCATACTCCACGAGCCGGGTCACACGACCTGGCCGGTTGTCAGAGGGACTGCCGTGCAGCGGGATCTCGTGGAGCGAGCGAGGCGGGGCGATCATGACGCCTTTGCCGCGCTGGCAGGCGCCGCGATCTCACGCCTGGATGGTGCCGCCTGGCTGATCCTCCGGGACGTCGAACAGGCCAAGGATGCGGTGCAGAACGCGCTCGTCCGGGCTTGGCGTGATCTGCCCACGCTGCGCAACCCGGATGCCTTCGACGCGTGGCTCAACCGCCTCGTGGTCCGCGCCTGCATCGATGAGGCGCGCCGCCTGCGGCGCCATCGCGTCGATGTCGAAATGACCGACCTCAACCTCGCGATGCCGTCGATCCCTGGCTTCGAGTCGGCGATCGCCGACCGCGACCAACTCGAACGCGGCTTCCTCCGACTCACCCCGGAGCTGCGAGCCGTCATCGTCCTGCATCACTACCTCGATCTCCCGATGCCGGCGGTCGCGGCGAGCCTCGGGATCCCCGAGGGCACCGCGAAATCGCGGCTCCATCGTGCTCTGGGCCAGCTGCGTGCGGCGCTCGACGCCGACGCGCGGCTCGGGCCCGACCTGCCGGAAGGACGTCTGTCATGACCACGCCCGATACGATCGGACGCGACCTTTCGCGCTGGCTGCACGACGACGCGGAGCACCGCGTGCCCGATCACCTCGGCGAGGTGCTCGTGCGGACCGCGGCCACCCGCCAGCGACCGTGGTGGTCGAGCCCCGAAAGGTGGCTCCCTGTGGAAACGACACTACGTCTCACACCGGCGCCGCGCGTGGCGTGGCTCCTCCTCATCCTCGCTCTCGTGGTAGCGGTTGTCGCGGCCATCGCCTTCGCCGGCGCGCAGCGCCGGCTTCCGGAGCCGTTCGGCCTGGCCCGCGACGGTGCCGTCCTGGTCAGCGAGGATGGCGACATCCTTTCCGTTAACCCCGCGTCGGGCGAACGCCAGGTGTTGATCGGCGGACCGACGTTCGATTTCGGGCCCTTGTTCGCTCGGGACGGAACGAAGCTGCTGTTCCTCCGCGGCGCAGAAGGCTGTGGACAGCCCGACTGCGGCGCGATCCTTGCGGTCGCTAACGCGGACGGCACCGGGATCCGAGAGCTCACGCCAGCCATGCATCTGCTCGACTGGGTGGACTGGTCCCCCGATGGCTCGCAGATCGCGTTCCTCGGCGAACGCCCGTATGGCGACGGTCACGCCATCAACGTCGTCAACACCGATGGCACCGGTCTCAGGACGCTCGATGTCTTCCGGCCGGCTCACATGGTGACCTGGCTGCCGGGTGGAGAGCCGGAGATCCTCTTCCGCGGGGATCAGGCGAGCGACGCCGATCCCGCGCCGGGGATCTTCGCGGTCCATCCGGATGGCTCGGGCCTGCGCGAATTGTCCCCGTCGCCGCCGCGATACGCCAACGACTACAACGGCCTCGCTGCGTCGATGGACGGAAACCTCATTGCGTACAACAACAACGATGCTGGCGGGCAGTTCCAGGTCTCGATCCTTGACCAGCGGACCAACGTCGCGCGCGTACTTCCGGGTCCCCCAGGGACCGCCCAGTACGGGGCGGGCTTCTCGCCCGACGCGACGTCCGTCGTGTACGTCAGATGGTGGTCGGATGGTCGTGTCCGCCTCGTCGTCGCGCCGGTGGACGGCAGCAGTTCAGGGATCGAGCTGGGACCGACCATCGCCGACGGCGGCGAATCGATCAACAACTACGCGTTCGCCCCGGACGGAAAGGCCGTCTATGCGAACTACGACAACGACAAGACGGCCCGTCTCCTGCCGGTCGATGGCTCTACCCCAACCGAGCTCGGACACGGCGATCTCGCCCTTGTGGGCATCCAGCGGCTCGCGCCCTGACGGCTGAACCGCGCCATGGGCGGTCCCGAGTCAACGACTCGGGACCGCGTTCGTATCCGGCGGGCAAACCACCTGCGAGCGCCGTCCACTGGCGGCGGCACGCACCTCCCGCGGCTACAATCGAGCCATGGCCCACCGTGTCACCCTGATCCCCGGCGACGGCATCGGACCGGAGCTGGCGGAGGCGACCCGCCGCGTCCTGGACGCGACGGGCATCGAGTTCGAGTGGGAGGTCGTCGAAGCGGGCGAGGCCATGATCGCGGCCCATGGCACGCCGCTCCCGGACGGGGTCCTCGAGTCGATCCGACGCAACAAGGTCGCGATCAAGGGCCCGATCACCACCCCGGTCGGGGAGGGCTTCCGCAGCGTCAACGTGACGCTCCGCCAGGCGCTCGGGCTGTACGCCAACCTGCGTCCCGCACGCTCGATGCAGGGCGTCGTGACCCGCTTCAGTGACGTCGACCTGATCATCGTCCGCGAGAACACCGAGGACCTGTACGCCGGTATCGAGCACCGCGTCGGCCGGGACGCCGCCGAGAGCATCAAGATCATCACGCGCGAGGCGTCGGAGCGGATCGCGCGTTTCGCCTTCGAGTACGCGGTCGCCAACGGCCGGCGAAAGGTCACGGCCGTGCACAAGGCGAACATCATGAAGCTGTCCGACGGGCTGTTCCTGGAGAGCGCCCGGACGGTTGCGGCCGACTACGAGGGCCGCGTCGAGTTC
>DASTYU010000046.1:0-7072 GCA_035764655.1 Candidatus Limnocylindrales bacterium | reverse complement strand
CGTGATGTCGATCTCGGTCTCGCGCGTGCGGCGGCTGACGGTGACGCGCCGCGTACCGCGACCGGTGACGTCGATGGTGCCGAGCGGCGTCGTCATGCGCTTGTCTCCGAGCTGAGCTGGCGGGCGGCGTCGATGAGCCGGTCGTTCTCGTGGCGGTCGCGAACCGTCAGGCGCAGGTAGGCGGCGAGCGGGTGGCCCGCGGGGAACGTGCGCGGAACGAGGCCGCGCGCCAGGAGGCCCTCGGCGGTGGCGGCGGCACGCTCAGCCGACCGGAAGTCCGTCAGCAGGAAATTTGTCACGCTCGGACCGACGGTCCAACCGGCCGCGGTCAGCGCCTCGGCCAGCCGGTCGCGCTCGTGCTCCACGCGCGCAAGATTGCCCTCGAGGATGTGCGGGTCGATCAGCGCCTCGGTCACGATCGTCACCGACACGGTCGACACGGAGCCGGGCGGCCGGAACGGGTTCATCCGGGCGATGACCTCCGGCTTCGCGATCGCAAACCCCACCCGCAGCCCTGCCAGCGCGTACGCCTTGCTCGCCGTCCGAACGACGATCAGCCGCGGATAGCGATCCCTGAGCGGGAGCAGGCTCGTGCCGACGAACTCGGCGTAGGCCTCGTCGAGCACGACGATCGGCGGTTCGGCCGAGCCAGCCTCCGTCGCGAGGCCGTCGAGCAGCGCTTCGATCACGCCCTCCGGCTCCGCCATGCCGGTGGGGTTGTTCGGGCTGCACAGCCAGACGACCGCCGCACCACGCGCCGCCACCTGAACCGCCTCGACGTCGAGGGCCCAGCCTTCGGTCGCCGGCCGTCGGGGCACGACGACGACCTCAGCGCCGCGCTGCTCGGTCAGCACGCGGTACATCGCGTAGGTCGGTGCAGGCAGAACGGCCCGGGCACCCTCGGCGAGGAACGCCTTCGCAACGAGGTCGAGGATCTCGTCGGCGCCGGCGCCAACCAGCAGCTCGTCGGAGGTCACGCCGTACCGCGCGGCCGCTGCCTCGGTCAGGCGCCGGTAGTCGGACGGCGGGTACTCGGACAGCGGGGCGTCGAACTGCCCGGCGGCCAGCAGCCGGTCCACGAGCGCCGGTGGGGTGGGGGAGGTGTTGAGGTCGAAGCGGACGATCGAGGCGATCGGCACGCCGTAGCGCTCGGCGACCTGCTCGTTCGTGGCCTCCCAGGCATACGCGGTCGGGAGCACGGGCGATGTGAAGGTGACGGGAGTCGGGCTCATCGCGCGGCCCCCTCGTCGCCGAACCGCGCGAGCACGGCGTCGCGATGGGCAAGCAGTCCCTCGGCCTGGGCGAGCGTCGCGATCGTGTCGCGGATCTTCGCGAGCCCCTCCTCGCTGATCCGCTGGACCTGGACGAACTTTCCGTACGTCTCGACCGCCAATCCGCCCGACGACCGGGCCAGGCCGCCGGTCGGCAGTACGTGGTTCGCGCCGGTGGCGTAGTCGCCGGCCGATTCGGGCGCCCACGGACCCACGAACAGCGAACCCGCATTGCGCAGTCGGGCGACGGTCGGCTCGAGCGGCTCGACGTCGACCGAGAGATGCTCGGGCCCGTACGCATTGGCGAAATCGATCGCCTCGTCGAGGTCCTGGGCGAGCGCGATGCGGCCGTGCGCCGACAGGGCGGTCTCGAGGATGTCGCGACGCGCGGCCGTCGCGAGCCGTCGTCGGACGGCGCCCTCGACCGAGTCGGCGAACTGGGCGTCGGTCGTGACGAGGATTGCCGGCGAGTCCGGCCCGTGTTCGGCCTGGGTGATGAGGTCGGCGGCGACGCGGTCCGGATCCGCCGGCGGGGCGGCGAGGACCATGCCCTCGGAGGGGCCGGCGGGATGGTCGATGCCGACCTCGCCGCAGACCTCGATCTTGGCGGCGGTCACCCAGGTATTTCCCGGCCCGACGATCCGGTCTACGGGTTCGAGGCCGGCCTCGGGCAGTCCGTATGCCAGCGCACCGATCGCCTGGGCGCCGCCGGCCACGACGAACGCATCCACTTCGAGGAGGCCAGCCGCGCCAAGCAGGACCGGTTGGTTCGCGCCGCCACGATCCGCCGGAGAGGCGACGACGATGCGTTCGACGCCGGCGACCTGGGCCGGGACTACGGTCATCACCAGCGACGACGGGTACGGCGCGGAACCGCCGGGCACATAGCAACCGACGCTCGACAGCGGCGACCAGCGCCGCTCGAGGTCGATCCCCGGCGCGATGTGGGTCCGCGCGCTGATCGGGAGCTGCGGCTCCGCGAAGCGCCGGACATGGTCGATCGCCTGGTCCAGCGCGCGGCGGACGGGGCGTTCGAGGGCGTCGCGGGCGGCGATCAGGTCGGCTCGGTCCAGCAGGAGGCGGCCATCCGGTCGTCCACCCCCGAAGCGCTCGTTGGCCGCGCGGACGGCCGTGTCGCCATCGCGGCGGACCGCGGCGAGGATGGTCCGGGCTCCGTCGCGGACGCTCGCATCGGGAATGGCGCCGCGGCGGATGAGGGCGTCACGCTCGCTCCGGGCGCCCGCATCAGCCGAGCCGAGGATCAAGCGGCGAAGGCGGAGCTGGGCCGCCGTACCCGGCGCGCTCACGGGACGATCTTCTCGATGGGGAGCACGAGGATGCCTGACGCTCCGGCCGTCTTGAGGCGGGGCAGGAGGCCCCACACGTCGTCCGACCCGACGACCGAGTGGATGGCGATCATCCCCTCGTGCGCCAGCGGGATCACCGACGGGGACTCGAGGCCCGGCAGGAGTGCCTCGAGCTCCGCGAGCTTCGTGGCCGGGGCGTTCATCAGCAGGTACTTCTGACCGCGCGCTGCGGTTACCGCGGTCAGCATCGTGTCGATCGCGTCGAGCTCCGCGGCCCGCTCGCGATGTGCGGCGGGGTTGGCGACGAGGACCGCCTCGGAGCTGAGCACGTCGCCGATCGGGCGCAGGCCGTTCATGACCATCGTGGAGCCGGTCGACACCAGGTCGACGATCGCCTCGGCCAGCCCGAGCTTCGGGGCGACCTCGACGGCGCCGGAGATCGGGATCACGTCGACCGGGATTGAGCGCCCTTCGAAGAAGCGGCGAGCCGTGTTCGGGTGGGCGGTGGCGACGCGCAGGCCGGCAAGGTCCTCGATGGCCTGGTACGGCGTCTCGGTCGGGACGCCGACGGCCAGGCGGCACTGCCCGTAACCGAGATCGCGGATGCGGGGCAGCTCGGCGCTCGTCTCGGTCAGCAGGTCGATGCCGGTGATGCCCAGGTCGGCCACGCCGTCGCCGACGAACTCGATGACGTCGTTCGTGCGCACGAATAGCACGTCGAGGTCGAAGTTCTGGACGCGGGCGACGAGGCTTCGGTCGTGCTCGTCGAACACGAGCCCGGCGTCGTGGAGGAGGCGCAGCGTCGGTTCGACGAGCCGTCCCTTGTTCGGGATGGCCAGCCGCAGGCGATCTCTCATCGTTCGACGGGGGTGGGGTAGGGGCGGCTGCCGGGCTGTTCGGCCTTCATGCGCTCGAGCGCGCGCTGGTAGCCGCCTTCGCCGTGGTGCAGCCAGGACGCGATCCGGGTGATGGTCGCCGTGCTGGCGCCCGTCGTTCGCGAGATCTCGCCGTAGTGCAAGCCTTCGTCGAGCAGGCGCACGACCGCCCAGCGCTGGGCCATGTCGCGCAGCTCGTTGAGCGTGCAGAGGTCGCGGAAGAAGCGCTCGGCGTCCTCGACACTCTCCAGGCGCAGGATTGCCTCGAACAGCGCCTCGGCGTCGGGGGTCCTCCAGTCGTCGGCCATGTGCTCGCCGTACCTCGTCTCGCGTTGCTTTGCTTTCCGTGCTAACGTATTAGCGTGCTAAAACGCTAACACGATGGTATGGGCGATGACAAGAGGGTTCGAGCTGTTGCCGGCAATCGATCTTCGCGGTGGTCGCGTCGTTCGCCTGCAACAGGGCGACTTCGCACGTGAGACGGCGTACAGCGACGATCCCGTAGCCGTCGCTGTGGCGTTCGCGGCCGGCGGAGCGCAGTGGCTCCACCTGGTCGATCTCGATGGGGCGAGGACCGGGTCTCCGGCGCACGTCGCCACGACGCAGGCGATCACGGCCGCTGTCGGCGGGGAGGTTCGCGTCGAGGTCGCCGGTGGTCTCCGAACGGCCGCCGGAGTGCGGCGGGCGTTCGCAGCCGGAGCGTCGCGCGTCGCGTTGGGCACCGCAGCCCTGCGCGATCCCGCATTTGCCGAGGCGGCCATCAACAACTACGACACTGACCGCGTCGCCGTCGCCATCGACGTGCGGGACGGACGGGCGAGCGGCGACGGCTGGGTGTCGAGCGCGGCGACCACCGACCCGCTCGAGGCGATCCTTCGCCTCGCCGACGTGGGCGTGTCCACGTTCGAGGTCACGGCCATCGACCGCGATGGCCTGCTCGGGGGTCCGGACCTCGATCTGCTCGCGCGCGCGGTCGAACTCGGGACAGGCCGGATCATTGCTTCAGCCGGGATCGCATCGGTCGAGGACATCGCCGCGGTACGGAGGATCGGGTGCGCGGGCGCCATCGTCGGGCGCGCCCTGTACGAGGGTCAGCTCTCGCTGCGAGACGCGTTGTCCGCGGCCGCCGCCAGCTGATCGCGGAACTTCTCCCGCTCCCACCAGCGCAGTGGCGTCCAACCGTCGGCGTCGTAGACGTTGGCGTACGACCAGCGGGCAGCGGGCGCGGTCGCGACCCACGCGTCCAGCACGTTCTCGAGGCGCGGGAAGCCCGCGCTCAAGGGGAACGTCAGGACCGAGCCGCCCTTCGTCCGGCCGTCGAGCCATCCGCCGAGTGCCTGGACGTCCGGCAGCAGCTCCGCATCCAGGCGGCTCCCGAGATCCTCATCCGGGTACCAGATCTGCACCGCCAGGTTGCCCGAGCGTTCGATCACCTCGAAGCGTCCGTCGGCGCGCCGCTCGAACACGTCGCCCGCGGCAAGCCCGTCGAGCAGTCCCGGCGAGGCGAGGACCCGGAAGCGATCGGGACCGATCGGTTCGACGGGCACTTCCTCGTAGAACGGCTTGCCGTCCGACGTCCGATCAACGAAGAGCTCGACCGTCGCCTGGTTGGGATTCGAACGATCGAGGACCGATTGCCTGGCCATATCCCCACACCCCCGGTAGCAGGGCTCGATCCAGGGAGCCCAACGTGCAGTTTCCCACGCATGGGAACCATGCAGCGGTTGATGCCATGTGCTGCGTGGGGCGGATGCCCAGGTCGGCCGACACGGGCCCGGCCCCTCGTGGACCCGATATCGTGCCCATTCGTGCTGCACGCACAGTGGGGATCGCCAAGGCCCGTTGGCCGCCCGCTAGGCGCGCCCCGAATCGTCCCCATTCGTGCCAGGGCGGTGAATGCGGGTGAAGCACCGCTCCGTACGGCCCCTGTCGATGGACGTCGTGCTCCCAGCACGAATGGGTGGCATGGCACGTGGCCCAAGCTGCCGCCGCCGTTGGTCGGCCTGCCGTCGAGCCTGCTTGTCGCCGAGCGTAGAACTCCGGGCACTGGACGCCGCTGGTATCGTCGGGCGCAGCCGGGTTCGTGCCTGTTCCGTGCGATCCGGTACCGTGGGGACACGCGATGCCCGTCGCGCCGCCGATCGCCGCCCGAGTCGCCGCGTCTCCGCTCGCCCTGCGCCTCGGTCCGCCCGCCCAGGGCGACATCACGCTCCTGCGCAACGCGACGGGCGGGAACGTCGTCGGTCGCGTCATTGCGTTCGCGAGCGGCAATGACCCCGTCGTCCAGAAGCAGCTCGACGGAACGATCACCGACGATCTGCACGTCGAGCTGGGCATGGCGATGTCGAGCGGGTTGTTCGACTGGATCGCGGCGTCATGGGGTCCGAATCCGCCAAGCCACGACGGCGCGATCCTCGCCTGCGACCTGCAGTACACGATCCGCAGCGAGCGGGCGTTCGTCGGCGCGTTGATCTCCGAGACCACGTTCCCGGCCCTCGATGCGGCCGCGAAGACCGCGGGCTACCTGACCCTTCGCCTCACCCCGCGGTCCGTCCTGCCCGGCACCAAGCCGAACGTCAAGCTGAACCTCGGCATCGGCCCGAAGCAGAAGCTGTGGCTCACCTCCAACTTCCGCCTCGCCATCGGCGGCATCGATACCTCGAAGGTCAGCCGCATCGCGCCATTCGTGGTGCGTCGACCCATCGAGATCGTGTCGTCGGGCGGGACCACGACCCTGCAGGCGGGCATGGTCGACTTCCCCGCCTTGCGGATCACGCTGTCGATGGCGGGCGCGGACTCGTGGTTCGACTGGTACGAGGACTTCGTCCTCAACGGCAACAACGGCCCCGCCGCCGAACGCAGCGGCTCCATCTCGCTCCTCGGCCCGAACCTGGTCGACGAGCTGGCGCGGGTCGATCTCGCCGGCGTGGGCATCTACCGCCTGACGACCGACCGGGACGACGACGCGCCACCGGATCAGCTCGGGCGTCTGACCGCCCACCTGTACTGCGAGCAGATGACGCTCGTGCCGGGTGGTACACCGTGACGGACTTCCGCTTCGGCAGCGAACGCATCGCGGGCGTCGCGGCGCGACCTCCGGCGGTCAGGTTCGGACCGCCGGCGCCGCATCGCCACCGCTGGCTGATCCGCCCGCAGGACCTGCTGGTGTTCGACGTCGGGTGGGTCAACCTCACCCTCGTCCCGGGCAAGCCCGCCGAGGGTGACGAAGAGGCCCAGCCGGCACGGCTCCACCGCGCGCACCCCGGCGACGCCTTCCTCATCGTCACCCTGCCGCCGCAGCACATCACCGAGGTCGCGTACTTCACGACGGCGCTTGAGCTGCAACCGAAGCAGACCGTGTCGGCCGAGTTCGCCCAGGCCATCGCCAACCTCGCGGTGACCGAAGGGACGAACCCGGAGCCGTCGTCCCCGTCGCCGCTGCTGTTCGAGTTCTCGAAGATCGCGGAGGCGCTCCAGGCGCTGCTCGCGAAGGACCCGTCGTCGGACGAACCGCTCGATGATCCTCCGATCAAGGCGATCATCGCCGGCTGGTCGCGGCTCGCGTTCAAGGTCACCGACGACGTCCTGCCGATCGACTGGACGAGCGAGGGCGTCCTCG
>DASTYU010000045.1:0-41313 GCA_035764655.1 Candidatus Limnocylindrales bacterium | reverse complement strand
GGGACGCCCGTGCTGGCAGTACGCGCACGAGGCCTGGTCGTGGCGCTGGTACGTCAGCGGCTCCTCGTAGGTCGTGATGTAGCCCTCGTAGTTCCGGAGCACGACCTTGTGGTCCGAGTAGCTGATCAGGTAGTTCGGCATGACCGGGATCTTGCCGCCGCCGCCGGGCGCGTCGATCACGTACGTCGGCACGGCATACCCGCTCGTGTGCCCGCGCAAGCCCTCCATGATCTCGAGGCCCTTGCCCACCGGCGTCCGGAAGTGGCCGGAGCCCGCGACGAGGTCGCACTGGTACAGGTAGTACGGCCGGATCCGGTTCTCGACGAGCCTGTGCACGAGCGCGCGCTGGATGTTCACGCAGTCGTTGACGCCGGCGAGCAGGACGCTCTGGTTGCCGACCGGCAGGCCCGCCTTCGTCAGCTTGTCGACGGCGCGGCTGACCTCCGGGGTGATCTCGTTCGGGTGGTTGAAATGGAGGTTGATCCAGAGCGGGTGGTACTTCTCGAGCACCTCGCACAGCTCGTCGTCGATGCGCTGCGGCAGGAAGACCGGCACGCGTGACCCGATCCGGATGATCTCGATGTGCGGGATCTCGCGCAGGCCGCGCAGGATCGATTCGAAGAGCTTCGGCGCGAGGGTCAGGCCGTCGCCGCCGGAGATGAGCACGTCCCGGACCTGGGGCGTCCGGCGCAGGTACTCGAGCTGCGCTTCGTGGTCCTTGCGATTGAAGTTCTGGGTCGCGTCGCCGACGATCCGACTGCGCGTGCAGTAGCGGCAGTAGCTCGCACACTGAGTCGTCACGAGCATCAGCACGCGATCCGGGTAGCGGTGGACGAGCCCGGGCACCGGGGAGTGGCGGTCCTCGGCGAGCGAGTCCTCCATCATCGCGGTGAATGCCTCCTGCTCACGGCCGAGCGGGATGACCTGGCGGCGGATCGGATCGTTCGGGTCGTCGGGGTCGATCAGGCTGATGAAGTAGGGCGTGATGTCGACGCGGAACTTGTCCGGCGCGCTGAGGCCGGCGCGCTCCTCGTCGGTCAGGTTGAGGACCTGCTCGATCTCCTCGAGGTCGTTGACGCGGTTGCTCAGCTGCCACCGCCAGTCGTTCCACTTCTCTTCGGGAACGTCCTCCCACAGGGGGGCGCGGCGGCTGACCGCGGGACGGCCATCGGGACCGAGCGCCTGCGCGGGGTCTCGCCGGTTGACGAAGGGGGTCTCCGCAGCGGCGCGCGCGGCATCCTGGTGCGCGACCGCGGCCTTGATCTCCTGGGCGTCCACTCGCTGATCGTCTCCCGTTCCAAGTACCAGACGCATAAAACCTATGCAGTCTGCATGTTCACGGGATGATACCGCCCGTCCGTCGTGGCGGTCCACCTGACGAAGGGCCTACCGCCTTCGAGGGCGTGGTCGACCGCCCACCGTCGCCGGAGGTCGGAGGCACGCGATGCATCGCAGGTCTATCGAGCGCGTGCGCCCGGTCAGAAGCCCCCGTTATGGGCGTTGCGATGCCTGGGGCGCATTCGGGCCGCCATAGCTGCCGGCGAGAAGCACGTTCCGACGCCGGCGAGACCTGACAGGAATTCAATGGGGCGGAGGCTTCCGCCGGCACGCGCTGCCGTCAGCCGCGCCTGCCGGCGCGCGGGGACGCGGGATTACTCCCCGATCACCGCCCAGAGGAAGCCCATCATGATGAAGAAGCCCGTGAACATCGCGATCAGCCCGATGCCGCCGTAGGGCGAGTTCGCCCCGATGTGGGGCACGAGCTGAAGGCCGACGCCGAACACGACGGCCCACACGAGGAACAGGAAGCCGAAGACGAACTTGCCGTTCGGGCCGGTGATGCGACGGACCCAGTTCTCGCGGCGCTCGGCCGACATGGCCGCGCGCAGGAAGATCACGACCATGAGCAGCGTGATCCCGATCGAGATGCCGAACTCGATGGGCCGCTGGAAGATGATCGTGAAGAGCTGCACCGCGGGCCTCGAGACAGGGGGGCGGGGAAGGACGGGCTGATGCTAGCAGATGGCAGCGGCCCGATCCGGCGCTCGCGGGTACGCTGACGCCGTGACCCTCTTCGATCGTCTGGGCCGGTTCGTCGTGCGCCGAAAGTGGTGGGTGGTCGCCGCGTGGGCAATCGTCCTGCTCGCAGCGTTGCCGTTCGCGCCCCAGGCACCCGGCCAGCTCTCGGCGGGCGGCTTCATCCTCGACGACCTGGAGTCCGCGCGCGCGAAGGCGCTGCTCGAAGAGGAGCTCGACCTGCCTCCGTCGGCGCTCGTCGTGGTCTTTCACAGCGACACGCTCGAGGCCGGCACTCCCGCCTTCGAGGTCGCCGCCGCGCAGGCCATGCGCGACGTGCCCGACGCGCCACACGTTGCCGGCGTGATCTCGCACCTGGTGTCGCCCCGGCAGGTGTCGGCGGATCGCCACACCGCGTACGACATCATCACGCTCGACCTGCCACCGGACGACTCCCCGGACGCGATACCCGTCCTCGAGGAACGCCTGGGCGAGGCGCCGGGTCTCGAGGTCGCGCTGGCCGGCGGTCCCGCCTTCTACGGCGACGTGCAGCGCGTATCCGAGGAGGACCTGCGCCGCAGTGAGGTGATCTCACTGCCGCTGGCCGCCGCGGCCCTGCTGCTCGTGTTCGGCTCCCTGGTCGCGGCCGGCGTCCCGCTGGCCGTGGGCGGTGCGGCGGTGCTCGTTGCGTTGGCGGCGATCTTCTTCGTCGCCTCGCTGACGCCGATGAGCGTCTTCGTGCTCAACCTCGCGACCCTGCTTGGGCTTGGGCTCGGCGTCGACTACTCGCTGCTCATGACCAGCCGCTTCCGGGAGGAGCTTGCATCGCGCGGCGGCCGCGAGGAAGACGTTCCGGATGCCGTTCGGGCGACGGTCGCGACGGCTGGTCGGGCGGTGTTCTTCTCCGGGCTGACGGTGCTGCTCGGCCTGCTCGGCCTCGTGCTGTTCGAGTTCATGATCCTGCGCTCGGTGGGGATCGCCGGGGCCATCGTCGTCGGGCTGGCCGTTGCCGCGGCGCTCACCCTGATGCCGGCCATCCTCGCGATCGTCGGCACGCGCATCGACCGGTACGCAATCCGCCGCGTCGCCGTCGGAGCGCCCACCGACGGGCGTTGGGCCGGCCTCGCCCGGGCGGTGATGCGCCGGCCCGTCGCGGTCCTCGTGCCGACGCTGGCGTTGCTGCTGCTCCTCGGCGCACCGTTCCTGCACGCTCGGTTCAATGCCCCGGACGCCTCGATCCTGCCACCGGACGTTCCGTCGCGCGCGTCGTTCGACCTGCTCCGGCGGGAGTTCGGTGAAGGCGAGTTCGCCCCGATCGCGCTGGCCATCCGGACCGACGGCCCGGCGACGTCATCGGAGAACATCGCGGCGCTCTACGACTACTCCCGGCGGATTGGCGCCGATCCCCGGGTGAGCCGCCTGACCGGGATCGTGGACGTCGACCCCAGGCTTTCGCTCGTGCAGTACCAGCTGCTGTACGGCGATCCGAACGGGCCGCGCGACCGCTTCCTGCAGGTCGTCCTCGACGGCACGACGCGTGGGGACCTCACGACATTCACCGTCTACACGCCCTACGGCCCGAACCGCGCGGAAGGGCGTTCGCTCGTCGCAGACCTGCGACGCGCGGGATCCCCGCTGGCACCGCCGGACGGGATGACCGTGCTCGTGGGCGGCGGTGCGGCCGACGTCGACGACGTCGTCAGCAGGGTCAGCGCCGACTTCCCGCGCACGGCGCTGTTCATCGTCATCACGACCTACCTGGTGCTGTTCATGCTGCTGCGATCGGTGATCCTGCCGATCAAGGCCCTGGCCATGAACACGCTGTCGATCGTGGCCTCGTTCGGAGCCTTGGTGTGGATCTTCCAGGACGGCAACCTGTCCGGCCCGCTCGGGTTCCAGCCGCTCGGTTTCGTGGAGACGACCCAGCCGGTGATCCTGTTCTGCGTCCTGTTCGGACTGTCCATGGACTACGAGGTCTTCCTGCTGTCGCGCATGAAGGAGGTCTGGGACCGGACCGGCGACAACATGGAAGCCGTCGCGAAGGGCCTCGAACGAAGTGGCCGGATCGTGTCGTCCGCGGCGCTGATCGTGGTCGTCGTCGCGGCGTCGTTCGCATTTGCCGATATCGTCCTGATCAAGGCGCTCGGGATCGGCGTGGCGGTCGCCGTCGCCCTGGACGCCACGGTGGTGCGCGCCCTCCTCGTGCCGGCGACCATGCGCCTGCTGGGCAAGTGGAACTGGTGGATGCCGGCGCGCCTCGAGCGCATCGTCGGGTCTCGCCTCCCCGCGTCCGAGGCCGAGATCGAGGCGGCCGTCCGATGAACTCCGCCCGTGCCCTCGCCGCGGCCGTTCTGGCGCTCATCGTCGCCGCGTGCTCGGGCCCGATCCTCGCCAACCCGCCGGCCCAGCAGCCGATCACGATCCAGCCGACCGAGCCGCCGGTCGCGGTGGTGGATCCACGCCCCGTCGAATTGCCACGCGACGATGGCCCGCACGACCGGCTGATGGAGTGGTGGTACTACACCGGCCATCTCCGCGACGACGGTGGCGGCCGCTGGGGCTTCGAGTACGTGATCTTCCGCGCGGAGCGCGGTGCCTTCCCAGTGTCGTGGGCATCGCATTTCGCCCTGACCGACGAAACGGGAGATGCGTTCCACTACGCCCAACGGCAGGAGATCGGGCCACAGGTGGACCAATCGACGGTCGACGGCGACGAGGAACCAACAGGCTTCGACCTGCGGCTGGTCGGCGCGGATCCACAGCGTCCCGAGACATTAACCCAGCCCCCCTGGACGATGACCGGCTCGGACGGCACGGACCGCCTTGCCGCCACGCTCACTCCGTCCGAAGCGAGGGCGGCCGGCCTTGACGGTGCCGTCTCGTTCACGGTCGACGTGGCGGCCACGAAGCCGCCGGCCCTCCATGACACCGACGCCTGGATCGACTTCGGCCCGGCCGGCGGCTCGTACTACTACTCGCGCACCGTGATGGACGCGACCGGGACGTTGACGCTGGGTGATCGCGAGCTGCGCGTCGAGGGCAGCGCATGGTTCGACCACCAGTGGGGCGATTTCATCGCCGTAGGGGGCGGGGGCTGGGACTGGTTCGCGGTCAACCTCGACGACGGCACGGACATCACCTTGTCCCTGGTCCGCGATGCCGACGGCAGCTACCCGCTGGTGTACGGCACGCTCGTCGACCCGGACGGCGGCACACGCCACCTGCCGGCCGACGCCTTCGCCGTCGAAGCGACCGCCGATTGGACGAGCCCCAGCAGCGGGGCGACCTATCCCGCCGGTTGGCGGATCTCGATCCCCGCGGAGGATCTCGAGATCGAGCTCCAACCCACGGTCGCCGACCAGGAGCTCGACACGCGTGCGACGACCGGCGTCATCTACTGGGAGGGTTCGCAGGTCGTGCGCGCCACTCGAGCCGGCGTTGCGCTCGGCGGCCAGGCATACGTGGAGCTGACCGGGTACGCGACAGTGCTCGCGGTCCAGTGACCGGTCACGAGCCGCGTCGGAAGGCCTTCCGGCCGATCCGCGCGATACTGCCGGCATGCGCCTGGAATTGACCCGTCGCGGCGACTACGCCGTCCGGGCGATGCTCTCGCTGGCCGAACACGACGGCAACGGTTGGCTGAGCGTCGCGCGGATCAGCGCGGCAATGGACATCCCCGAGCGCTTCCTGCCGCGGGTCATGACCGAGCTCGCGCGCTCAGGCCTCGTCGAGGGCCACCTCGGTCGAACCGGTGGCTACCGCCTGGCCCGGCCCGCGGACTCGATCACGCTGCTCGAAGTCATCCAGGCGGTGGAACACGACGACGGCGAGCGGACGTGTGTGCTGCGGGGCGGGCCCTGCGGCCGTGATGGCGTGTGCGCGGTTCACGGCGTCTTCACCAGCGCCCGCAACGCGATGCTCGATACCCTCGCGACCGCGCGACTTGCCGACCTCCGCCTGAGCGACTGACTCCGCGCGTCCGGGCGCTCGGCCGAAACAGGCCGAATGGCACCTGCCATCGTTTCGTGTCTTCGTGGCATTCTTGTATCACGTTGGTATGAGTTTTCTCACCGAGGTCCCGTTCGAATGCGTACCCGCACCCTCCTCACCGTCACGCTGGTTGTCGCTGGCGCGCTCCTGGCCGGCTGCACGTCCTCCTCGAAGCTGCCGGCGTGGACGTATGCCCCCGGCACACCGGGGCCGGATCAGCAGGCATCGGCGAGCGGCAACCCGCCGCCCGCCTCTCACGCACCGGCTGCGCCCGCGGCAGCCGGCGGAACCATCGAGCTCACGGCGTTCGATCTCGGCTTCGAGCCGGCCCAGCTCAGCGTCCCGGAGCCGGGGCGTTACGAAGTCAGCCTGACGAACACGGGATCGATCCCGCACGACATCACCTTCCCGGGTGGCGAGGTGGCGCACGCCAACGCCGGCGAGACCGCCACCGTCGAGGTCGACGTTCCGGCTGACGGCCTCACGTTCATCTGCTCGATCCCCGGTCACGAGCAGGCCGGCATGACGGGCGCCGTCAACGTCGAGGGAGCTCCCGCGAGCGAGCCTCCGAGCGGAGGCGACCACGGCGGTCCGCCGCCGACCACCGACGTCACGGCTGACCCCAACGCACCAGCCTACGAGCTGTTCGACGCCAAGGCACCCGCCCGGCTCGATGGCAAGGTCCACGACATCGAGCTCGTGATGACCGAAGAGACCAAGACGATCGCCGAGGGCTTCGTCCAGCAGGTGTGGACGTTCGGCGGATCGGTTCCCGGACCGGTCATCCGGGTGAAGGTGGGCGACACCATCCGGGTCCACCTGATCAACCCTCCGGAGAACGCGCTCGGGCACTCGATCGACTTCCACTCGAGCCAGGTCGCGTGGAACGACGAGATGACGACCATCGCCCCGGGCGAGGAGAAGGTCTACGAGTGGAGCGCGGACTATGCCGGCGTCTGGATGTACCACTGCGGCACGAGCCCGACGCTCCACCACATCGCGAACGGCATGTACGGGATGGTGATCGTCGAACCCGAGGAGGGCCTGCCGCCCGTCGACAACGAGTTCGCGATCGTTCAGAGCGAGTGGTACCTCGGCCCGCAGGGCCAGCCATCGGACCTCGGCAAGGCGATGGAAGCGGCCCCCCAACCCGACTTCGTGCTCTTCAACGGCGTCGCCAACCAGTACGTCGACAATCCGCTCGTGGTCGCGACCGGCGAAACCGTCCGGGTCTTCGTCCTCGACGCCGGGCCGTCCGTCGATAGCTCGTTCCACATCGTCGGGACGATCTTCAACACCGTCATCAAGGAAGGGGTCACCCTGAGGAACGGCAACGACGGCAACTGGGGCGCCCAGGCCGTCGACCTGTCGCCCGCCCAGGGAGCAATCGTCGAGTTCACGACGGCTGAGGACGGCCTCTACCCGATGGTCACGCACGCGTTCAACTTCGTGGGCCGGGGCGCGCTCGGCCTCTTCCAGGCAGGCGATGGCGATCCGCTGAACTGATGACCGCCACGCGAACCCTTCCGGTCGCCCGGCAGGCCCTCGAGGAGGGGGCCTGCTGTGGCGCCTGCGCCGCACAGGCGACGCGGGAGCAGATGGCCACGGACGACCGCGCCGCGGCCGCGCGCGCCGCGAGCAAGCGGTCCAAGCCGCTCCCGACGCTGACGCAGCCCATCTCGCGCGATGCCGACCGGCGCATCACGATGGCCGGCGTCCTGCTGGCGGCGGTGCTGCTCGGCCTGGCGGCGGCGTCCATCGCCCTGCCGCCGGCGGACCGCCACGGCCTGTGGTTGCCGCTCCACCTTGCCCTGGCCGGCGCGGCGGGCACGGCGGTCTCGGCGGTGCTGCCCTTCTTCGCCGCGGCGATCGCACAGGCACGACCGTCCGCACCGGCAATCCGCATCGGCGGGATCGGGCTGATCGCCGCTGGCGCACTGGTCGTGAGCGGCGGCGTGGTCGGGGAGATGTCGACGGTGGCAGCAGCCGCCGGGCTCGCCTACCTCGTCGGCCTGGGGATCGTGGCGATCGCCGCGTTCGTGCCGCTGCGTCGTGCGCTGGCGCCGCGGGTGCGCATCATCGCGTCCGCGTATGGCCTGGCGCTTGCCCAGGTCGCCATCGGCGCCGCCCTGGCAACGGCGCTGCTGGCCGGCTTCGAGCCGGTCACGGTCCGCTGGGCGCTGCTCAAGCCCGCGCACGCATGGTTGAACGTGTTCGGCTTTCTGTCCGTGGTCGTCGCCACCTCCCTGATCCACCTGGCGCCGACCGTCGCGGGCGCCCGAATCCGGCCCCGTGCGTCCGCGATGGTTGCCGTCGTCGCCCTGCTCGCCGGTCCACCGCTGGTCGCGCTGGGGTTCGCACTCGGCTCCGACGTGATCGCGCGGCTCGGCGCCCTGAGCGAGCTGATCGGCGCCACCGCTCTCGTCGCGCACGCCGTCGTGGTCCGGCGCGATCGCGGGCAATGGACGACGGACCCGGCCTGGCATCGCATGTCGGGCTGGAGCCTGACCGCAGCACCCGCATGGTTTGCCGCCGCGGTCGCAATCGCCTCCGGACGACTCCTGTGGCTCGGCGCGGTGCCGTCGGCCTGGGCCATCGAGCTCATCGCCATGCCACTGGCGGTCGGCTGGCTCGTCCAGGTCCTCATCGGGTCGTGGACGCACCTCGTACCGTCGATCGGCCCGGGCGACCAGGTGACACACGCCCGGCAGCGCGTCCTTCTCGGTCGCTGGTCGACGGCGCGCTTCGCGCTGCTCAACGCGGGCGTCTCGCTGACAACGGCCGGAGTCCTCGGGGGCGTCGTTCCGCTGATCCTGGTCGGGTCGATGGCGTGCGTCGTCGCGGTCGTCGCCGCGTTGGTGCTCCTTGCCGGCGCGGCCATGGCCGCGCCATTTCGTGCAGATCAGCCGATGCCGGCGGCACGCTCGGGCGGTGGCTGACGAACCCAGATCACGAACGCGATCACGAAGCGAAGGATCAGCGAAAGGCCGTATGCCGTGCACCACACGCACAGCGCCCTGATGACGTTCACCTGCAGGTACAGGAAGTAGACCTCGAACAGGACGCCGGCCAGTGACAAGCCGTAATGAGCGAGCAGCAGGCCGTACGCATCGGTCCGCCACCAGGCAACGGCGCAGGTCAACAGGACGACCGACAGGATCACGCCGAACACCGCGACGGGAACGCCACCGATCCGGCTGTAGTCGCTGAGAGCGACCTCCTCACAGCCCTCGATCGGACCGCAGGCCGGGACGCCGCCACCCACCTCCACCACCGCGAGATAGCTCGCGATGAGCAGCCCGGCGATGTCGAGCGCTGCGAGGATGAGGCCCGGGTGGACCCCGAGGATCGGGCGCGCCGGCACGCGCTGCGACAGGACCGTCACGGCGTCGCGGCCGGGATCCTGGCCTCGATGAGCGGCCCGAGCTCGGCAAACGACCCGACGCTCACGGTTTCGCCGTCGAGCAGGAATGTCGGCGTCGACCGGATCCCGGCGGCAAACGCACTGGTGGTCCGATCGCGGATGTTGCCCCGCGTCGCTGGGTCGTCGAGGCAGGCGGCGAACGCAGCACGGTCGAGTCCGATCCGCTCGGCCATGGCGGACAGCCGCTCGCGGCTGAAGGCGCCCTGGTTCTCGCCGCCATGGTTCCACGCCAGGTAATCGGCAAAGGTCCAGTAGTTGCCCGTTGGTGCAGCGCATGCCGCCGCGGCGGCCGCGTCCAGCGACTCGTCGGGCGTGCCGGTGCCGAGGAACGCAAGCGCGCGCTCCTCGATCCTCAGCTGGCCGGTGGCGACGTACGTCCGCGCCAGTCCGGGCAGGGCCTCGCGCACAAACCTGGCACACCACGGACACTGGTAGTCGGCGAACACCTCGAGCACCACCGGGGCAGTCGCCTCGCCGAGTGCCTCGCCGTCCGCATACGCCGACAGGCCCGTGGCCGGCGGGTCGACAATCGGGCCGACGGTGCTGGTCGCCGGCTTCGTGGTCAGCAGCAATCCGGCAATGGCGACGGCCATGACGGCCACGGCGCCGATCGTGACGAGCACGAGTGGCGAGCGCCAGGCGGACCGCGGAGACGGGGAGCTCGCGGCGCGCGGCGCGGCTGACCTGCGCTCCTGCGCACGACGCTCATGCCTCGTGAGGTGGTTCGTGGTTCGTGTGCTCACGGCGGCTCCTGTGATCGGCGCGGCGTGGACGGGCCCGTGCGCGCAACGCCGTGCATCCACGGTCAGGATCGGGGCGAACCGGCCAGCGGCTGAGGGCCGGAGGCACTGAATCCGCGATGACGTCCGGCCCGCGCGAAACCCAGGGATCACGGCTACTGAGACTGAGTCTCGACAGAACGGCATGAAGCTGCTACCCTCGGGCCATGCCCCAAGCCGATGCTCTCCTCGCCGCCTTCCAGCGCGCCGGCTACCGGCTTACCGACCCGAGGCGCGCCGTGACTGAGCTCATTGCCGAGCACGACGGTCACTTCACCGCCGCCGATCTCGTGGCCCACGCGCGCGCCCAACGCCTTGGGCTCGGCCGGGCGACCGTCTTTCGGGCGCTGGACGTCCTCGTCGAGCTCGATGCAATCGAGCGGATCGATCTGCCGAGCGGCGAGCACGCGTACGTGGTCTGCGAGCCGCTCCACCACCACCACGTCGTCTGCTCACGCTGCGGGCGCGTGACGGACATCGCGGATGAGGGGCTGCGGGCGGTCGTTCTCGAAGTTGCCCGGCGCACGGGCTATCGCGTCGACGAGCACCGCCTCGAGTTGTTCGGGTTGTGCCCCGCGTGCCAGGCGAGCGAGCCCGCGCCACTGCGTCACAGCGCCTGATGAACCGGTTGCCCAGCCTACTCACACCAGCCTGGTCGCTGAGACTGGATATCAGCCGACTGATCGTCGCGGCTGTGCTCGGCGGGGCGTTGCTCGCGGGCTGCGGTGCGGCCGGCAGCGGCGGCACGCCATCCAGCCCGCCTGGAGATGCGGACGCGATCGAGGTGGTGGCGAGCACGACCGTCCTGGCCGACCTCGTCCGGCAGGTCGGCGGATCGCACGTCAACGTGGCGAGCCTCGTCCCGCCCGGTGGCGAAGTGCACACGTTCGACCCAACCCCAGCGGACATCGCGCGCGTCGCCGATGCCGACCTCGTCGTCATGAACGGCCTCGGTCTCGACGAGTGGGTCGCGGATCTGGCCACGGCCAGCGGCTCCGACGCACCCATCGTGCGGCTCGGCGAGGAGATCGACGGCGCGACCGACAATCCGCACCTGTGGATGGACGTCCGCAATGCCACTCGCTACGCCGTGCGAATCGGCGACGAGCTGAGCCGCGTCGACGCCGCCAATGCCGCGAGCTACGAAAACCAGGTGAGGGCGTACACCGAGCGCCTGACCGAGCTCGACAGCTGGGCGCGCGAGCAGCTCGCGGCGATCCCCGCTGAGCGCCGCAAGGTCGTCTCGTTCCATGACGCGCTGCCGTCGTTCGCGGAGGCGTACGGGCTCGAGATCGTCGGGACGATCGTCGATGCGCCCGGGCAGGACCCGAGCGCCGGTGAGATCGCCGGGCTCATCGACGAGATCCGCGCCTCGGGCGCGACTGCACTGTTCGGCGAGGCCCAGTTCAACCCGGAGCTGGCACGAACCATCGCCGAGGAGGCCGGGATCACGGTCGTGACCGACCTCTCCACGGATTCGCTCGGCGATGCGCCCGCCGACACATACGAAGGAATGATCCGATCGGACGTCGAGAAGGTCGTCGAGGCGCTCCGGGCATGACGGTCCCATTCGATCCGCACGACCACCCCCATCGCCATCCCGACGAACGGCAACTGCCGTCGCTCGAGGACCGCGCGGTCGCCGACCCCGAGCACGCCCGGACGCACGCCTCGGTGTGGCTGTCGGGCGTCACCGCCGGCTATGACGAACGCACGGCGCTGCAGAGCGTGGACCTGGCGGTCGAGCCCGGCACGCTGCTCGCGATCGTTGGTCCGAATGGCGCCGGCAAGAGCACGTTGCTCAAGCTGATGGCCGGCCTGTTGGCGCCGTGGGACGGTCGCGTCGAGGTGCTCGGCGCGCCGCCCGGTCAGCAGGCGCATCGCATCGCCTACGTCCCCCAGGCGGAACTGGTCGACTGGGCCTTTCCGGTGACCGTCGGGGACGTCGTCATGATGGGCCGCTACCCGGCGCTCGGGCCGCTCCGCCGGCCGTCGGCGGTGGACCGCGAGGCCGTGACGAAGGCGCTCGAACAGGTCCGGATGGCCGACCACCGCAACGTCCAGATCGGCCGCCTGTCGGGTGGTCAGCGGCGGCGTGTGTTCCTCGCCCGGGCACTCGCAGCGGATCCCGACGTCTACCTGCTCGACGAACCGGTGACCGGCGTCGACCCACAGACCCAGGAGGAGCTGATGGACCTCCTCGAGGCGGAGGCGCGCCGGGGCAAGACCGTCATCGCCACGACCCACGACCTGGCCTGCGCCGCGCAGCGCTTCCAGAAGGTCGCGACGGTCAACGGGCGGATCGTGGCGCACGGCCCGGCATCGCTCGTCCTCGATCCGAATGTGCTCGCCGCGACCTACGGCGGTCACCTGCTGGTGCTCGGGGGCCAGGCGGTCGTCCTCGACGACGCCCACCACCACGACCAGTCGTCGGGCGGCGAACCCCACTTCCACGACGAGGCGCGACGATGACGGACGCGCTGCTCGATCCGCTTGCGTACGAGTTCTTCGTTCGGGCGCTGGTCGCGGCCGTGGTGGTTGGCACGGTGTGTGCCGTGGTCGGCACGTTCGTGGTCCTGCGCGGCATTGCGTTCATCGGCGACGCGGTGGCGCACGCCTCGTTCCCGGGGGTGGTCGCGGCATACCTCCTGAGCATCCCGTTCTACCTGGGCGCAGCAGTAGCGGCGGTGGCCACGTCGCTGGCGATCGGGTACGTGACGCGCCGGGCAAGGATCCGAGCCGACACCGCCATCGGCGTCCTGTTCGCGGGGACGTTCGCGCTGGGCGTCTTCCTGTACAGCACGATCGAGGGATACGTCGCCGACCTGTTCAGCTTCCTGTTCGGCTACCTGCTGTCGATCGACCTGAACGACCTCATCGCGCTCGCGGCGCTCGGGGTGCTCGTGCTCGCGATCGTCGGCGTGTTCTGGAAGGAGCTGCTCTACGCGACCTTCGATCCGCTCGGGGCCGCTGCATCGGGCTTGCGCGTCGACTGGCTCGAGTACCTGTTCCTGGCGCTCGTCGCGCTGACGATCGTCATCAGCCTGCAGGCGGTGGGGATCATCCTCGTGGTGGCGATGCTCGTCACGCCGGCAGCCACCGCGCAGCTGTTGACCGTCCGGTTCGGGTCGCTGATGGGGCTAGCGATCGCCGTGGGTGTCGCGAGCTCCGTGGCGGGGTTATACCTGTCCTTCTGGTTGGACGTCGCGAGCGGGGCGACGATCGTGCTCGTCCAGACGGGGATCTTCCTCGCGACCCTGGCCATCTCGCCGCGCACCGGCCTGCTGCGCCGGGCTCGGCCGCAGCCCGCGGAAGCGGTGGTGCCACCACCCGGCTGAAACCTTTTCGCGAGGCCGTGTCTCAGGAGAGCGGGGACCACCTGCGTTCTGGAGACACCATGCAGATCCAACCCGTTTCCGCCGGGATCGGCGGACCTCCGCAAACGGGCCGGTCAACCGCATCCGGCGGACGTCTTTCGATGCGAACCCTCGCGGTCGTTGGGGCGCTGGTCGCGCTCGTCGTCATCTATGCCACCGACCAGATCGTGCCGGCATCCTCCGAGCGGCAGGCACAGGTGCGCCTGTGGCTCGCAGCTCGATCGACCGGCGTGGTGGCCTATCTGCTGCTCACGTTCCAGGTCATCCTCGGGTTGATCCTCAGTCACCCGACCAACAAGTCGACCTGGAAGCTGTCGAAGGCTCTCTTCCCGTGGCACGACCAGCTCTGGATCTTCATCGTCGCGTTCCTCGGCGTCCATGTCGTCTCGATCGTGCTCGACCCATACGCCGGAGTCGGTGTCGGCGGGGCCTTCGTCCCCGGGCTGTCGGAGTATCGGAGTGCCCCCGTCGCGCTCGGAACGCTCGCGCTCTACGCGTTCCTGATCACGACGCTGACCGCGCGCTATACGCGGCTCCTCCCACCAGGGATGTGGCTCACGCTCCACCGTGTCGCGTGGGTCGTGATCGCGCTCGCCTGGTCCCACGGCGTGCTCGCCGGGACGGACAGCGGAGCGTTGACGCCGATGTACCTCATCACCGGCCTCGCCGTCCTCGGCGCCGCCGGGTACCGCTACTGGATCGTCCGGCATTCGCGCCCCCTGCCGGCCATGCACCCGAAGGGAAGCGCCTCATGAATCGCAGCGCACTCGCCGCCCGCCGGGGGACCACCCTCGTCGCGATCCTGTTCGCCGTCGGCATCGGCCTGTTCGCCATTCGGGCGGCGGCCACGTGGGCCGCAGATTCGGCACCGCTCACCGTCTCGCCGGTCTCGGTCGAGACGCTCCAGGGTCAGCTCGAGGCCGAACGCGCGAGGTCCGAGCAGCTGCTCGCCGAACTGGGGCGGCTGTCGTCGCAGTCGTCGGAGCTCAGTACGGCGCTGGACGCGGCCAACGGCCGGATCGCCGCTGACAGCGAGCACGCGGCCGACCTCGCGAAGGACCTCGACGCCGCGCAGAAGAAGCTGGCAAAGCTCGAGAAGGAGATCCGCAAGGCGCGGGCGGCGCTCGCCGACCAGCCGGCCACCACGGTGACCACGGTCCGGACTGTCGCCACGCAGACGTCCGGCGGCGAACACGAGGAGGACGAGGACCACGAGGAGCACGACGATGACTGATCGTCGGGGGATCGTCCGATTGGCGACGCTCGTCGGCGGATCGGCCGGACTCTATTCGGTCGCGCTGGCCACGGTTGTCTCGCTGCAGTCGCAGGCCGATGCCGCGACGATCGCCGGCCGACAACCCGTCGTCGATGCCATCGGCGCCGTCGAAGGCTCGAACGACCGACTGGAGTCGCTGCTCGGCGGAGCGTCGGACTCGTACGGCCACGTTGCCGCCGACTACGAGGCGCTGGCCGCGGCGATGACCTCGCTCGACGGTTCGGTGGACGCGCTCGGCGTCGCCGTCGAGGAGGTGAGCGGCCGCGCCGCCAGGCTTCCCGGCAACATCGCCCTGCCGCGCCTGACCCGTTCGGCCCCGATCCAGGTCACCGAACGGGTCGTCGTGCACGCGACCACGGGGGCCTCCGGATAGCCGATGCGCACGTTCGAGGGCCGGGCGATGGGCTCGCCCCTGCGCTTGTCGGTCCCGGGGACGACCGATGCCGAGGCGGGTTGGCGCGCAGTGCTCGACGAGTTCGAGCTCAGTGAGCAGGCCATGTCGCGCTTCCGCGAGACCAGCGAGCTGACGAGGCTCAACCGGCTGGCCGGGAAGACCGAGAGCGTGGTGGTGTCCGGTCGGCTCAGGATGGCGCTCACGGCGGCCGAACGGGCGCGCCGCGTGACGGGCGGGCGCTTCGAGCCCCGCGTCCTGACGGCCCTCGATCGGGTCGGCTATCGCGGAGCACGGCTCCCCGTGGTCGACGCGACGCCCCGCAGCCGGTGGAGCGGGGCCGTGGTTCGGCGGAGTGGCTGTGCCGGTCTGATGATCGACCACCCGATCGATCTCGGCGGAATCGGCAAAGGGCTTGCCGTGCGATGGGCAACGCGCCGACTCGAGCGTCTCGGCCTGTCGGACTTCCTGCTCGAGGCGGGCGGTGACCTGATGACGCGTGGGGCGGCCCCGGACGCGGGTGAGTGGAAGATCGGGATCGAGGATCCGTTCGGTGGGCCCGACCCCAAGGCCGTCATCGCCGTGGGTCCTGCCGGGGCTGCCGTCGCGACGTCCTCTATTCGGGTCCATCAATGGCGCAGCGATGGACGCCTGGTCCATCACCTTATCGACCCCGCCACTGGCGAACCGGGCGGGGCCGGGTTGCAGGCCGTGACGGTCGCGGGACCGGACCCGGCGTGGGCGGAGGTGTGGTCGAAGTCCTTGTTCGTCGGAGGCGCGGACGCCATCGGGGACGAGGCGCGCAGCCGTGGGCTCGCCGCGTGGTGGGTCGACGACTCAGGGACGCTGGGGATGACACCGGCGGCCCGGCCGATGACGGCCTGGGTCGCCGGCGAGGGCTAAACGAATCGTCAACCTGGCACGTTGTGCGGGACCGGTCGGTCGAGACGATCGGCGAGCGCCCGGAGTCCTCCGGCGAGGGCCGCTCCGAAGGATCGGTACGGTCGCCGGGAGCGGGCCTTCGCGCGGCTCGCGCGTGCCGGTTGCTCGCTGTCGAGGCGAACCGATCCGAGGCCGATGATCAATGTGCCGAGGGCTCCTGGATCCATCACGGTGCTGGGCTCCTTGTCGGGTCTGAAGGTCGGGTGATTGGTGGCTCAACGATCGCAACGGGGAGCCCGCAGGTCCAACACCAGCGGGGATTGGATTAACATCGGCGGCGCGTGAATGAGGACATCCCGCCGGTCGGCAGCGAACTCGACATCCGCTCCCTGCGCTACTTCGTCGCGGTGGCAGAAGACCTGCACTTCACAACCGCCGCGGCGCGCCTGTTCGTTGCGCAGCAGGCCCTGAGCCGGGACATCGGCCGTCTCGAACGCGACCTCGACCGCAAGCTCTTCGTGCGGACCACGCGTCGTGTCGCGCTGACCCCGGATGGAGAGCGGCTGCTGGAGCGGGCACGCGAGCTGCTTGCCGTCCATGACCGGCTATGGCGTGATCTCCGCGCCGCTGACGCACGGCCGATCATCGTCGACCAGCTGAGCGCGGGCCGCCTGACCGGCGTGCGCATCCTGGACACGGCGCGCGAGGCCTCTCCGGGGTACGAGTTCCGCGGCCGCTTCGGTGGTGGTGTCGGCCCTGCCCTCGAGCGCCTTCGGAGCGGCGAGGTGGATGTCGTGTTCGGCCGCCTCGACTGGCTTGACCGACCGCCGGTCGACGACATCGGCCGCCAGCTCATTCGTCTCGAACCGCTCGCGGTCCTGCTCCCGGTGGGGCACCCGCTTTCGGAGCTGTCGGCCATCCCGCTCGCGCTGTTACGCGGCCAGGAGATCGATGCCGACCCGGCCACGACCGCGGCACCCGAGTGGGCCGACCTGGTCCGCCAGTTCCTGGCCCTGACGGGAGCCCGCCCAACCCCGCCGCACCTGCCGGCGATCGGCCTCGAGGAGCAGAGCTACCACCTCGTGCGCCAAGGTCTGCCGATCCTCACCGCGATCGACCACGTGACGCCGCCCAACGGCGTGGTCCGCCAGCTGGTCGATCCGACGCCACTCTACGCGTGGTCCATGGCCTGGTTGCGGAGCGGCGCACGCCGTGGGCTCGACGTCCTGGATGCGACGGTCGCATCGCTGTGCGACGGGGAAGGCTGGCTGGGCGTCCGGGATGTGGAGACGGGCGACTACTGGCTACCCGAGCCGGAGGCCTCCGCGCTGATCAGCCGGTGACGAACTCCGCGCCGTCGGCGCGGATGATGTTGCCGCTCACCCAGTCGGAGTCCGTCGACGACAGCGTGACGATGGCGTCCGCCACGTCCTCGGTCGTCGTCAGCCGCCCGTGGGCGTTGCGAGCCAGCGTGATCTCGACCATCCGTGCCGCCTCCGGGATCTTGCGCAGCGCGGGCGTGTCGGTGACGCCTGCCTGCAGCGCGTTGATGGCGATCCCCGTGTCGAGCCGGGCCAGCTCCATGGCCAGCTGGCGGACGTGCGATTCGAGGGCGGCCTTCGCCGACGACACGACGCCGTACGACGGCACCACCCTGGCCGAACCTTCGGAGGTCATGGCGTAGACCTTCGAGCCACGTTCGAGGAAGCGGCCGCGGTACAGGTCCTGGACCCAGTACACGAGGCTGTTCGCCATCACGTCCTGGGTCATCTCCATCTTCTTGCGGTCGACCGCGGCCTTGGGGTCGTCGGCGATGAACGGGACCAGCGAGCCGAACGCCAGCGAATGCATGACCACCCGGACGTACGGGTGGCGGCCTTCCGCTGCGGAGCGGTCGAAGCGCTCGCGCAGCGTGGCGAGTGCTGCGGCCCGCTTCTCGTCATCGGCCGCGTTCATGTTGATGTAGAGCGCCTCGCTGCCGGCGGCCTCGATCGCGGCCTTGACCTCGTCGACGTGCTGGAGACCGGCGCGGAAGTCGAGGTGGATGCCGCAGATCCTGTACCCGGCACGCGCAAGGGCGATCGCAGTGGCCTCGCCCATGCCGCTCGAGGCGCCAAGGATCAGCGCCCAGCGCTCACGGTCGTCGGTCATGGGATGCCTCCAGGGTGGGCGGGGAAATCGGGCGCGAGTCTAGCAGCCGGTCCGGGACGTCCCTGCCACACGCGTGCACGCATGCACGCGTCCAGGGCTATTCCATCGGTGCCGGTGTCGGCCCGACCACCTGGGTTTCGCGCGGCCCGAGCGGGACCGCGCCCGGAGCGCTGAACCCGCCGCCGATGTCCGAATCGATGACCTGGTCGGCCGGCGGTGGCACGAGGTCGAACTCGACGTTGTGGCCGCTCAGCGTCGCCGCGAGATCGACGGATTGGCCCTCCGCGGCAATCGATGTCGCCACGGACACGAGGTTGCGCGTCGCCTCGTCGACCTTCACATCGAACACCAGCTCCGGGACCGCCGGATCAGGCGGCCCGATCTCGTCCCCCGGGGCGCCGCCGATGAGGCCGCCGTTCAAGGCGCGCCACGTCACCTGCGGGTCCACGGTGATCGTCACGTGGTAGCACTGCCCGTCGCCGCAGCTCGTCATTCCCTTGAGCTCGCTCGTGATGCCCGGATCGGCCAGGAGCGCCTTGAGGGCGACGGCGATGGCCGGCGTCGCCGGCAGGCCGTTGCGCGGATCGTTGCCGCCGTCGAGCGCCTGCCGCTGCCAGCGGTCCCCAGCGCTGGGAGGCGCGGCGCGGCTGTCCTGCAGTCGCAGGAACAGGTCCGTCCCGACCAGCAGCAGCTCAGCGCGCTGCGATATGCCGCCCGCGCCCATCTCTGCCAGGGCGTGAAACTCCCGCTGTGCCAGGTCGATGTCCCCGTCGACCGTGTACTGCTGCGTCTGGCCGAGCGCGCCGGTCGCCGCCTCGAGCTTTGCGTGCACGAACTCCAGCTCCGCGGTCGTGCGGACCGCCTCCTCGAGGATCTCTTTCGGGTCGTCCAACCGCGGCAGCGCCTCGGCGGACGGCTGGCAGCCGGCCACCAGGGCCAATAGGAGCGCGATGACGGGCAGCAGGAACGAGCGTCTGACCTTCATGTGCACCGGGCACGCTAGCAGGTTCGTCGCAGGTGGCCGTCCCGGGCTTGCCTCGGTAGCGGAAACTCCACGGCATGGATCCAGCAGCCATCATCGCGATCCTGCTCCCGGTGATCATCCTGCAGCTCGTCCTGCTGGTTGCGGCCCTGTACGACCTCACGCGCCCCGGCCGGCGAGTGCGCGGCGACAGCAAGGTGGTCTGGGCGCTGATCGTGATCTTCGTGTCGACCATCGGCCCGATCCTCTACTTCCTGGTCGGCCGGGAGCCGGAGTGACCGCCGCCGGAGACGCTCGCGCCGCCGGCGCGCGCGTGGAGATCCGCGACCTCACGAAGCGGTACGGCGGAGCGAACGGCGTGCTCGCCCTCGACGGGCTCGAGCTCGACGTTCCGGCAGGCTCGGTGTTCGGGCTGCTCGGCCCGAACGGCGCGGGCAAGACGACCACGCTCCGGCTGCTCGTCGGGCTCGCGCGACCGACGCGCGGGTCGGTCGTCATCGACGATGGCTTGATCGATCCGGCACGACCCGACCGGCGGCGCGGGATCGGCGTGCTCGACCAGGAGCCGCGCTACTACGGCTGGATGCGCGGCCGCGAGCTGGTGGAGATGGTCGGCCGGCTGCACGGGCTGTCCGCGACCGTTGCTCGCCAACGCGCGGCGGAGGTGCTCGAGCGCGTCGGGCTCGCGGATGCGGCCAGGCGGCGCGTCGGCGGGTACTCGGGCGGCATGCGCCAGCGACTGGGGATCGCGCAGGCTCTCGTCGATCGGCCACGCCTGCTCGTGCTCGATGAACCGGTGAGCTCGCTCGACCCGGAGGGCCGCCGCGACGTGCTTGCCCTGATCGCGGAGCTTCGCGAGACCGCCACGGTCATCTTCTCGACGCACGTGCTGACCGACATCGAACGGATCTGCGACCGCGTCGCGATCCTCGATCGAGGGCAGCTCGTGACCGAGGCGCCCCTCGACGAGTTGCTGGCGCGCTACGCCCTGCCGCTCTACCGGCTGGTGCCCGAGCCGGGCGAGGATGCGGGCCTGGCGAGGCTGGCGACGGCGTTGCGGACGGTGCCGTGGGTGGACCGGGTCGACGTCGATGGCGTCGCGATGACGGTCGGCGTGACCGACGAGACCACGGCGTCCCGCGAGCTGCTGCGGGCCGTCGTCGCCGCGGAGCTGCGGCTGGCATCGTTCGAGCGCGTCCGGCCCGACCTCGAGGACGTGTTCCTGCGGCTCGTCGGGCGGCGTGCCGAGGAACCGGCGGCATGACCGCGGCCGCGCCCGCGGCGCGAGCTCCGTCTGCCGGTGGCGGTGGCAGCGCCTTCGGGGTCCTCCTGCGCAAGGAGCTGCTCGAGTCCGTCCGCACGTTCCGCCTGCCGATCGTTGCCGGCCTGTTCCTGTTCACCGGCCTGAGCTCACCGGTGCTCGCGCGCTACCTCCCCGAGATCATCGAGTTGGCCGGCGGCGACCAGCTGGGCGTCCTCGAGATCCCGACGCCGACCGCCCTCGACGCCGTCGACCAGCTGGTCAAGAACCTGGCCCAGTTCGGCGCGCTTGCCGCGATCCTGCTCGCGATGCCCCTCGTCTCGGGAGAGAAGGACCGCGGCACCGCCGCGTTCATCCTGACCAAACCGGTAACCCGCCGGGCATTCCTTCTGGCGAAGCTCGTTGGGCTCGGCGTCGTCCTCGGCGCGAGCACGGTCATCGCGGTCATCGCGGGCTGGATCTACACCGCACTCCTGTTCGAGCCGTTGCCGGTCCTCGGCTGGCTGTGGCTTACGTTCCTCGTGTGCCTGTGGCTGTTCGCGTTCGCGGCGCTGACCTTCGCGGGAAGCGTCGTGACCGGCTCGACGGCGGCCGCGGCGGGGATCGGCTTCGTTGCGCTGCTCGGCCTCGGGATCGTATCGGCCATCCCCGGGCTCGGGAAGTTCACGCCGGGCGGTCTGCTCGGGCCCGCCACCGAGCTTGCCGCGAACACCGTGAGCGTCGGTCAGCTCGGGACGAACCTGTTCTACCCGATCGCGGCGACGCTCGTCCTCATCGCCGCGGCGATTGCCGTATCCGCCTGGTCGTTCGGTCGCCAGGAGCTGTAGGACTACACGACCCCTCCGGCGCGCAACCGGGCGATCTCCCCGGCGTCATATCCGAGCTCGGCCAGGATCTCGTCGGTGTGTTCGCCAAGCAGCGGTGGCGCCGAACGCATGCTCGGAGGCGTCCGCTCGAACGCGAAGGGGAAGCCGGCCTGGCGGATCGTTCCGAGCACCGGGTGCTCGACGGTGACGTCCATGTCAAGGGCGCGGGCCTGTGGTGCGGCGAATGCCTCGGCCAGGTCCAAGATCGGGCCGCACGGGACGTCGGCCGCTTCGAGCGCAGCTTGCCAGGCGGCCCTGGTGCGGGTGGCGAGCGGTTCGGCGATCAGCGGCCGCAGCGCCGTGCGGTTGACGACCCGATCGCCGTTCGTCGCGAAGCGGGGGTCTGTCGCAAGGGCCGGCAGCCCGAGTGCGTCGCAGAAGCGCCGCCACTGGCGCTCCGAGCCGACGGCGACCATCAGGCCGCCATCGGCCGTGTCGAACACCTCGTACGGGACGATGTTGGGATGGGCGTTGCCGTGGCGGACCGGCGCGACGCCGGTGACGAACGTGTTCTGCGCCTGGTTGACGAGGACCGCGAGCGTCGAGGCGAGCAGCGACACGTCGATCCGCTGACCGTCTCCGCTGCCGCCCGCACCGGCACGATCGAGCAGCGCGGCGAGGACCGCGATCGTCCCGAACAGCCCGCTCACGACATCGCTGATGGCCACGCCGACCTTCGTCGGCCGGCCGCCCTCGGCCTCGGCACCGCCCGTGATCGACATGAGCCCGCCGGTCGCCTGGACGACCGCGTCGTAGCCGGGCCGGTCGGCATCGGGGCCGTGCGTCCCGTACCCGGAGATCGCGAGATGCACCAGGTTTGGGTTGAGACGCTCGAGCTCCGCGTCGTCGAAGCCGAGCCGCGCAAACCCGCCGACACGGAAGTTCTCGATCACGACGTCGGCGTTCGCGAGCAGCCGCTTCAGGATCCCCTTGCCGTCCTCTGATCGCAGATCGAGGCGGATGCTCCGCTTGTTGCGGTTCACCGCAAGGAAGTACGCCGCGGTTCGCGTCCCGGCCTCGTCCGAACCGACCCACGGGGGTCCCCAGCTCCGCGTCGCATCCCCCTCGGGCGGCTCGACCTTGATCACGTCCGCCCCCAGATCGCCGAGGAGCATCGTGCACAGCGGTCCGGCCAGGACCGTCGAGCAGTCCGCGACGAGGATCCCTGCGAGCGGACCGCGCGCGGCGGGTGGCGTAGCCATCGGGCCGGATCGTAGCGCCGCTCAGACCCCGAAGGTGAGGCGGATGCTGTCGAGGTTGACGGCGAGGTCCCAGATTCCGACGCCGACGAGGAGCGCGCCACCGACGACCTCGATGGTCCGGTGGTGGCTGACGATGACCCGGACGACCTGCTCCCGACGGGCACCGGCGAGCAACGACAGGAGGACCAGCGGCAGCCCGAACCCGAAGCCATAGGCCAGGAATGTCGCGATCCGAGGCAGCGTCTCACTGAGCCCGACGGAGTATGCGATCAGCGCCAGGGCGAACGCTCCCGCGCAGGGCAGGGCGAGCGGCCCGAGCATGAGGCCATAGAGGTACGCCTGGGCGAAGGGGTCGCCGACCAGCGGTACGCGCGTCCCCGGCAGCCTCTCGAACGGGTTGCGCCCGGCGATGAGCAGGACGCCGAGGACGATGAGCAGGCCGTCGACGAGCGGGATCGCGTAGCCGAGGACAACCCCGATCGGGACCGCCGCGACGACGAGCAGGATCGCGACACCGAGCATCGTCGTGAGCACTCCGCCGAGGATCAGCAAGCCGAGCAGTCCCGTGCCGCGACGTCCATCGAGGCTGCCCGCGTTCGCCGTCAGGTATGCGAGGAAGCTCGGATACAGCGGCAGCAGGCAGGGGCTGGCCGCGCTCGCCAGGCCGAGCGAGAACGAAAGCCACAGGCCGTCCACCGGGAGGTTCGGCGCTACGCGCCGTGATCGCGCACGAGCTGGACGACGGTCTCGGGCGACTTGTGGCCGAAGTCGGTCAGCGTGACGCGTCCGTCCGTCCCGATGAGGATCATCGGCGTGGACGGCGGGTTCAGGACCTGGTCGCCGAACTCGTCTGCCAGCGCACGGGCGGTCTCCCGGCCGGCGATCGCGTAGGTTCCGGTGAAGCCGTTCTGCGTTCGGTAGTCGGCGAGCGCGGGTGCCGTCTCGTTCGGATCGACGTCGAGCAGCACGTACGCGACCCGGTCCGGATCGAGGTCGTCGAGCGCCCGATACACGTCGCCTTGCTGTGCCCGGCAGTTGGTGCACCAGATGGCCATCGTCTCCACGATGACGGCCTTGCCGGCCAGGTCCGCAATGCGGAACGGCTCACCCGTTGCGACATCGGTCAGGTCCACCTGGGCCCACGCCGCGTCGATGACCGGGGGCGTGGCCGTCGGAGCTGCTGTGGCAGGCCCGGCGCCCGCGGAAGGGGAAGGTGGTGACATCTCGCCCGAGGCCGTTGGCGCGGCCGGCGTGGCGGTGGGGGGCAGCACCGTCGTCGGCGTCCCCGTCTGGGAGGGACCAGTTCCGCCGCCAGGCGCACACGCAGCCAGCACGACGGCGATAGCGGCCAATGACGTGATGCGGAATCTCGCGAGCATCGTCACCTCAGGGTGCGCCGGAACCATGACATGCGGATGACGTGGCGTGTCGCCGCGGAACGGTCGACCCGTGGCCGCTAGCATCACCCTCGATGACTGGCGATCTCAGCGCTCCCCACGTTCCGACCCTCATGACGATCCATGCCCATCCCGACGACGAGTCGATCGGCTGCGGCGGGACGATGGCCAAGGCGGTCGCCGCCGGTCGGCGGGTCGTGCTGGTGACGGGCACCAGAGGCGAGCTCGGCGAGATCGTCGTCCCGGACCTGGACACGCCTGACAACCACCGGCGGCTGGGCGAGCTCCGCGCCGCCGAGCTTGAGCGGGCGATGGGCCAGCTTGGCGTGACCGAGTGGGAGAACCTCGGCTATCGCGACTCGGACATGATGGGAAGAGTCGGGAACCTGGACCCGCGCTCGTTCTGGCGCGCCGACCTCGACGAAGCCGCGGGCCGGCTGGTCTGGTTGATGCGGCGATACCAGCCCGACGTCGTGACGACGTACAACGAGTACGGCGGGTACGGCCACCCCGATCACATCCGCGTGCATGACGTCGCCGTCCGGGCGTTCCCCCGGGCCGGGGACCCCGCGTGGTACCCGGAGCAGCTGGCGCCCGAGCACGGCGGAAGGGGACCCGCGGCCGACGAGGGCGGGCTCGCACCGTGGACCCCGTCGAAGCTGTACGAACAGGCATATCCGGCGTCCTTCTTCGAGGCGATGAACGCCTACTACGAGCGAACCGGCCAGCCCAACCCGTGGGCGCCACCCGACGACGCGACGCCGGAGCAGCTTGCCGAGATGGAGGCCGAGGCCGCGAGGATGCTCGTCCCCGACGAGACCATCACGACCTGGGTCGACATCAGCGGCGAGCCGCTCGAGCGGAAATGGGCCGCGATCCACGAGCACGTGACCCAGATCGCTCCGGACTTCCCGATGGTCGCGCTCGGACTCGACGGTTGGCGCGAGCTGTGGAGCCGCGAGGCGTTCATCCTCCGCGAGTCACGGATCGAAACGGCTCTTCCCGAGGACGACCTGTTCTCGGGGATCGCCTGAGGGCCGCGTCAGCGGCCAGATATCAGTCGGGGTAGTGAAAGGCCCAACCTCGGGCGTCCGCAGGCCCGAGTTGGTGGCCAGACATCAGCCGGGGTGGTGGCTGGCCGCCAACTGAGCCATTCCGCGGGTCGATGTCCTGACTTCGATTACCCGGGCTGATCGTTGGCCAGAACCTCGACCCACGGCGGCCACGCGGCCCCGATTACCAGGGCAGGATGCCCTTCGAGGCCTCGTAGACCTGGCCCATGACGATCTTCCCGTCGCCCCGCTCGTCGAGGAAGTTGGGCTGGGCCTTGTCCAGGATGATGTGCGGCCGCATCTTCGCCTGGACCAGCTCGCTGCCACGGAAGGTCAGTTCGAGCGTCATGCCCTCCATCGTCGGTTCGGACCACGTCTGGTCGAACACGAAATTACCGAGCGCGTACCAGATCGGCTTGCCCTTGTAGACCTCCATCGCCCCGGCCCAGTGGGCGTGGTTGCCGATCACCATGTCCGCTCCGGCGTCGATGATCTGGCGGGCGAGACGCTGCTGGCCGGTGAACGGCGTTGCGCGGTATTCGACACCCCAGTGCGGGAAGACGATCACGACGTCGGCGCCAGCCTCGCGCGCCTTGGCCACGTCCTGCTTGACGTTCTTGCGGCTCAGTGGTGCGTTGCCGGGCCGGCCCTTCCCGGCGTTGTAGTAGCGAGCGATCGCGTCGTAGCCGAGGATCGCGACCGTCGTCCCGTTCGCTTCGAGGATCGCCGGCTTGCGCGCCGCCGCAAGGTCCTTGCCGGCGCCCGAATGCTCGAGCCCGACGCGGTCGAGGTTCTTGATCGTCTGGAGGATCCCGTTCCGGCCGGCGTCACCGATGTGGTTGTTTGCGATCGAGACATAGTCGAGGCCTGCCCGCACAAGGCCCTCCAGGTTGCGCCGGTCCGCCGAGAACACGACGCCGCTGGTGTGCCAGCGGAACGTGTTCGGCGCCGGGTTCTCGAAGTTGGCGATGGCGATGTCCGCGCCCTTCATCAGGTCGCGCATCGCACCCTTGCCCCCGGTCCGGCGCATCGTCGGAACCGGGTGACCGAACCCCGAACAGCAGGTGTGCCCGGTGATCTCGGCAAAGCCGCCGTCGAAGGGGAAGTCCTCGCCCTTGCCCCTGATCGTGATGGTCTGGTGGACACCCCGATCGAGCAGCACGTCTCCGCCGGCGAACATCGTCCACGTCGTGGACGGGTCGAACGAATCCCGTCCGTCACGGTCTGCGTCGGGCAGGTGGGCGAAGAGCCGCCAGTCCGCGGCGTCCTGTACGCGATCGACCCCGAACAGCGACCGCTTGCCCCACGCCAGCGCGCGGACCCCCGCCGTCACCTCCTCGGCGCGGATGATGGCGAGCCGCTTGCGGTTCTTGGCCAGGTGCCGCTTGAGCGTCTTCGCATCCTTGGCGAGGATGAGATGGCGCGACTCCGCAGGCCGCGGCATGTCCAGGGCAGCGAGGATTGCATCCGCGTCGCCAGCCACCAGTTCCAGCGCCTTGTAGCGAGTGCTCCTGCCGGCGAGCACCGCCTCGACCTCCTCGCGGTCGGTCGAGGTGCGCGTGGACCGGAAGTGAGCGACGGGCACGATCGCAACGTCGGCGAAGACCGGCGTCGGCGCAGGGGTCTCCGGCGGTTCGGTCGTGACCGGCGCCTCGCTGGACGCCGGGGCGGCGGCGGTCGGCGCTGCTGCCGACGGCTCGACGGCCTGTTCGCTCGGGGCAGCCGGCGACGGGCTCGCGTTGAACCCGAGCAGGCCGCCGCTGACGGGCACCGCGACCGCAAGCGCGAGGAGGCCGACGACGATCAGCAGGGGGAGGCGCTTCACCGCGCGGATTGTGCCAGAGCTCGCGTCCGGCCGAGCTTCAGCCGCCGGTTTCGACCGGCAGCCCGGCCGCGCGCCATGCCGTCATGCCGCCCTGCACCGACGTTGCGTCGTAGCCCGCGTCCCGGAGGATGTCTCGCCCCTGGGCACTCCGGTTCCCGGAGCGGCAGATCACGACGACCGTCCGGTCCAGGGGCAGCTCCGAGGCGCGCCGCGCCAGCTCCCCGAGCGGGATCAGCGTGGCACCGGGAACGTGACCCTCGGCCCACTCGCTCGGCTCCCGGACGTCGAGGACGAACGCGCCGGCGTCGCGAAGGCCGGCCGCCGTCGTCACGTCGACATCGGCGGGCACGCCGGCGACGGTGGGCTGCGAGCCATTCATGCTGCACGCGGCGACCAGCACCGCACAGGCAACCACGATGACGACCATCCGTCGGTTCATGGCTGTGATCGTCGCCGGCCGGCAGGACCGGCCAAGGGCCGCATGGCCCGTTTCGGCGGGCGGCCGGGGGATAGAGAACGCCCCGTCCGGGCGGGCGGACGGGGCGTGGATGGATGCTGTGATGGCGGACCCGACCGGATTCGAACCGGCGATCTCCAGCGTGACAGGCTGGCATGTTGGGCCGCTACACCACGGGTCCGTTGCGGCGAGGGCGGAGCATACCAGAGGGCGTCGGGGTTGTCAGAATTTCGGCCGCCCTATACTCGGCGCTCATGCCCGTGATCGACCTACGCAGCGACACCGTCACGAAGCCCAGCCCGGCCATGCGCCGGGCGATGGCGGAGGCCGAGGTCGGCGACGACGTCTTCGGCGACGACCCCACCGTCAACGCACTCGAAGCCCGCGCTGCCGAGCTGCTCGGCAAGGAGGCCGGACTGTTCGTGGCCAGCGGATCCATGGGCAACATCGTCGCCCAGCTGGCACACCTCGCCCGCGGGCAGGAGACGATCGCCGGCAAGGAGCACCACCTGACCCGCGACGAGGCCGCCGGACATGCCGTGATCGTCGGCACCAGCATCCGCGCCCTCGACGACCGGCCGGACGGGACGCTGGACCTCGACGAGGTGGAAGCCTCGTTCCGCGATCCATCCGACCCGCACGAGCCCATCAGCGGCATGGTCGCGATCGAGAACACCCACGCCCATTCGATGGGCCAGCCGCTGACCCCCGCCTACACGCGCGCGATCGCCGACCTCGCCCATCGGCATGGCGTGCCGCTGCATATCGACGGGGCACGCTTCTGGGACGCCGTGGTGTCACAGGGTGTCCGGCCAACCGACCTGTCCGGACCGGCGGACTCCGTCACGTTCTGCCTGAGCAAGGGGCTGGGCTGCCCGGTCGGCTCCGTCGTGGTCGGCGGCCGCGACTTCATCTGGCGCGCCCGCCGCGCGCGCAAGCTCGTCGGGGGCGGCATGCGACAGGCCGGGATCCTCGCCGCGGCCGGGCTGGTCGCTCTGCGCGACGGACCCGAGGGCATGATCGACCGCCTCGCCGAGGACCACGCCAATGCCCGCCGGCTTGCGGCCGGCCTCGCCGGCATGGACGGGATCGTCTCGCCGGGCGGCATCGCCCAGCCCGAACCGGGCCCGCTGGACCCGGACCGCGTGCGCACCAACTTCGTGGTGTTCAAGGTGGACCGCGACCGAGCCGCCTTCCTCGAGGCGCTCGGGGCACGGAACGTGCTGATGGTCGAGTATCCGTACGGACAAATCCGAGCGGTGACCCACGTCGGGATCGACACCGACGATATCGACGTGACACTCGAGGCGGCCGAAGCGGCCCTCGCCGAAACCGCCGCCCAGCCGTCACCGGTTGCCGTTCGGGCCTGACGCCGCGGCCATTCCGCCGGCGCCCCTGTGCGCACCCAGGAGGACTTCGTGACCGACTCCCGCCCGTCGCTCTATCCCGAGCTGACGCGCCCCAGCAGCGCCGGACCCGCGGGCCGCCTCGACGAGGCCCTCTACGACCTGGTCGAAGCCCGCTTCGAACGCCTTCTCCGCGACAACCCCATCCTGGCGACCGCGATCGGCATCCACGAGCACGACGACGAGCTCGGTGACGCGAGCGTCGACGCCCTGCTCGCCGAGGTCGAGGCGGACAAGGCGCACCTGACGATGATCGAGTCGCTCGATCCGGACGAGCTGTCCGAGGAAGCCCGCTTCGAGCGCGACCTGGAGATCCACAACGTGCGCCAGTCGACGCTCGAGGCGGAAGAGCTGCGGATCTGGGAGCGGCGCTCCATCGCCCTCGACTCGTTGGGCGACGGGCTGTTCCTGCTGTTCGTGCGCGACCACGCGCCGCTGGCCGAGCGGCTGCAGGCCATCGCCGGCCGACTCGAGGACGCCCCGGTGTACCTCGAACAGGCGCGCACGCGCGCACGCGCACCGCAAGTACGGCTGTGGCAGAAGATCGAGATCGAGTCGGCCTCCGAGATGCCGTCGTTCTTCGACGAGATCGTGGCCGCAGCGGAGGGCGTCCTCGGGGATCGCGACTTCCGCCGGCTCGAGCGAGCCGTCGACGGAGCGAAGATCGCGGTCGCGGAGCATCGGGGCTGGCTGCACGACACGCTGGCCGACGGTACCGACGAATGGGCCACCGGGCGCGAGCTACACGACCGGATCGTCGCCCATCGCGCCTTCGACGGGCTCGACTCGGACCAGATCCTCGAGCTCGGCCTGCAGAAGCTTGCCGAGGAACGCGAGGGCCGCGCCGCGATGGCGCGCGAGATCGATCCCCATGCCACCGAAGCCGAGGTCATCGACCGGGTGAAGTCCGACCACGCGGCCACGTTCCAGGGCGCCCTCGACGGCTATCGCGACGCGATGCTTCGCGCCCGGCAGCACCTGATCGACCACGATCTCGCGTCGATCCCCGAGGGCGAGGGCATCGACGTCGTGGAGACGCCGCGTTACCTGCACAACGTGATCCCGTTCGCGGCCTACTTCGAACCCGCCAAGTTCGATCGCACGCAGACGGGGATCTACGTGGTGACGCCGTCCGTCGGCGACAACACCGGCGCGATGCGCGAGCACAACGTCGCGTCGATCAGCAACACCAGCATCCACGAGGCCTACCCGGGCCACCACCTCCAGCTGACCGTTGCCTCGCGCCATCCCTCACTGACCCGGTTGCTCGCGAACGCCCCGGAGTTCGTCGAGGGCTGGGGGATGTACAGCGAGCTGATGATGCGCGAGCACGGCTTCGACGACGACCCGCGCTTCCGCCTCATCCTCCATACCGACGCGATCTGGCGGGCGTGCCGGATCATCCTCGACGTGCGCATGCACCGCGGTGAGCTGACGATCGACGAAGCGGTCCGCTTCCTCGTCGAGCAGACGAGCTTCGAGGAGCCGAACGCCCGGGCCGAGGTCCAGTGGTACTCGTTCCGACCGACGTATCCGATGTCGTACCTGCTCGGCCGGACGCTGCTGCTCGGGCTGAGGGCCGACGAGCAGCGACGACTCGGAGATCGCTTCAACCTGCGTGAGTTCCACGACACGCTGCTCCGCAACGGCTCGATCCCAATCAGCTTTCATCGCCGGCTGCTGACGGCGAGCGCCTGACCGCCTGGTGCAGGTCATCCCGGCAATCGACCTCGAGAAGGGTCGTTCGCGGGTCGTCTACTGGCCCGGCGCGGGAGCCGGGATCGGCACCCCGACGGATCGGCCCGACCGCATCGCCGAGCGCTTCGTGGCGCTGGGCGCGCCCGTCGTCCATGTCGTCGACTTCGACGGCGCACGGAGCGGCGCGCCGGTGAACCTCGACGCGATCGGCGCCATCGCCTCGAAGGTCGCCGTGCCCCTCCAGGTCGCGGGCGGTGTCGACGGGCCGGACGAGATCCGCCTGGCCTTCGCCGCGGGCGCGACCCGCGTGGTGCTGGGGATGGGCATCGTGGACCGGCCCGAGGACCTGCGGGCGTGCCTCGAGGTTGCCGGCGACTGGCTGGCCGTCGGCCTGGATCCACGGCCGGATCGCCTGGCGACGTTCCCGTGGCGCCGGTCCGGTCCGCCGCCCACGCTCGACGCGGTCGTCGGCGAGCTCGTCGGCCAGGGGGTAGCCCGCTTCGTCCTGAGTCATGGCGGCGCCGAGCCGGACGGCCAGCGGACGTCCTCGCTCGTTCGGTCGTACGATGCGGACTTCCTCGTCGCGGGCGGGGTCCACGATCTCGATGGGCTCCGGCGCGTGCGCGACACCGGTGTCGCCGGCGTCATCCTCGGCGAGGCCCTCCTGTCCGGAGCGATCGACTACCCAGCAGCCCTGGAGGCCGCAGCATGAGCTTGACCCGCATCCGCCGCGCGCCCGCGGCACTCGCCGCGCTGGCCCTGGCGGTGGGACTGGCGGCGTGCGCCTCGTCCGGCGCGAGTGCCACGCCGCCGGCGTCGCAATCGCAGCCCCCGGCCCAGTCGCAGGCCCCGCAATCGGCGGCGCCGGCTGAGTCCGGCGGTCCGCTGGCCGGGGGCTGCCCTACCTCCCCGCCGGAGCCGCTTCCTGCTGGCGAGACGCGCGAGGTCACGATCGAGACCGAGCTCGGCAATATCGTCATCGGAGTCGAGGCCGACCTCGGTCCGCTCGCTGCGGGCAACTTCGTCGCGCTCGCCCAGTGCGGCTTCTATGACGGCGTCGTGTTCCACCGGATCATGCCGGACTTCGTGATCCAGGGCGGCGACCCGACGGGTACCGGCTCGGGTGGCCCCGGTTACGAGTTCCCGAACGACCCGGTGTCAGTCCCGTACCAGCGTGGCGTCGTCGCCATGGCGAACGCGGGCCGCGACACCAACGGCAGCCAGTTCTTCATCGTGCTGGCCGAAGCCGGGCTGCCACCGGATTACTCGGTGTTCGGCCGCGTGACCTCCGGCATGGAGGTCGCCGACGAGATCTCGGCAGGACCGAGCACTGGCGGCCAGGCGGGACAGGCCCTCGAGCCCGTCACGATGAACCGCGTCACCGTCGCCACCCCCTAACCCAGGAGGCCCCTCATGACCCGTGCCACGATCGCCACCGACCTCGGTGACATCGAGATCGAGCTGTACAGCAACGATGCCCCGAAGGCGACGCAGAACTTCGTCGACCTTGCAGGCAAGGGCTACTACGACGACGTCGTCTTCCACCGGGTGATCCCCGGCTTCGTCGCGCAGGGCGGCGACGGGCAATACGGCAAGAAGGCGTCGCTCGAGCGCGGTCGCGTCGGCACCGGCGGTCCGGGCTACCAGTTCGAGGATGAGCCGGTGAAGGGCGACTACGCGCGCGGCGCCGTGGCGATGGCGAATGCCGGCCCGAACACGAACGGGAGCCAGTTCTTCATCTGCCACCAGGACCTGTCGGGCAAGCTGCCGAAGAACTACACGTTGTTCGGCCAGGTCACGAAGGGCATGGACGTGGTCGACCAGATCGTCAACGCCCCGCGCGATTCGCGTGACCTGCCCAACGAGCCGGTTGCAATGAAGTCGGTGACGATTTCGGAGGATTGACCGCTCACGGCAGGCCATCCTGCACGGTCCCCGCAAGCAAGGTTAAGGAATTTACACCAAGCCGTACGCCAAAACCCTTGGAAAAATGCCACCAACGACGTAGGATATAGAGGCTGCTCAGTCAGCCAGCTGCCCCAGCGGCAAGGTCATGGGTAGGTAGGGTCAGGGTAGTCGGTGCAGCCGACGTGATAGATGCCCTTGACGCGTGGCAGAAGCGTCCGCCTCGGCGGGTGTATTCACCGGGACAGCAACGGAGCGGCTCCTTCGGGAGCCGCTCCGATCTTTTTCCGCAGGTCCGGCCGCTACTCGAGCGGGCGGCTGAGGTAGGTCTCGTAGTCGGGCACAGCCCGCACGTAATCGCTGGTCATGAGCGGCGACGAGATCATGAAGTCGGCCGACGCGCGGTTGCACGCGATCGGAATGTTCCACACGACCGCGATCCGCAGGAGCGCCTTGACGTCCGGGTCGTGCGGCTGCGGCTCCAGTGGGTCCCAGAAGAACACGAGCAGGTCGACGTCCCCGTCGGCGATCAATGCGCCCAGCTGTTGGTCGCCACCCAGCGGGCCGGACTGCAGCTTCTCCACCCCGACGCCCAGCGAATCCTCCAGCAGCGTGCCTGTGGTCCCCGTCGCGACGAGGTCGTGCCCCTCTAGCAGCATTCGGTTGAAGCGCGCCCACTCGATCAGGTCGCGCTTCTTGTTGTCGTGGGCCACGAGCCCGATCCGCTTCCGCCTGCCGACAGGTTCCATCTCGCGCTCCTCGCCTGAGCCGGTTCCCTCCAGGCGGAGTCTGCGGGGTGCACTGGCTCCTGTCAGCGGTGCGCCGCTGCCGGGGTCGGGGCGACTGCCCGTCGGGACGGGCGTGATCGGGCGATGACGACGCCACCGATCGCGATCGCACCGCCGAGCATCGCCACGGCCGGCGGCGCCTCGCCGAGGATGAACCAGCCGAGGATGATCGCGATCGCGGGGACGAGATAGGTGGTGGAGCCAAGACGGCCCGCGGTCGTGCGACTGAGCGCGAAGGCCCACGTCGTGAACGCCAGCGCGGTCGGGAAGGCACCCAGGTAGAGCATCCAGGCAATGGACTCCGGCGAGGCAGAACGCGTCTCCTCGACCAGGGCGGGGACGAACGGGACGAGGACGACAGTACCGACGACGCAGGCCAGCCACGTCACGGTCAGCGCAGGCGTGTCGCGGACGGCCGGCTTCTGCAGCACGACGCCCACGGCATACGCGGCGGCTGCCAGCAGGCACAGCACGATCCCCGCCGTCGGGTCGGTGGTCGACGCTGCGCTGGACGTTGCGAGACCGATGACGGCCGCCCCTACGAACGCAACCGCCGAGCCCGCGAAGAGTCGCGGCGGAAAGCCTTCGTTCAGGAACAGCCCGCCGAGGATCGCGATCAGGATCGGCCCGACGTTCACCAGCATCGAGGCGGTCCCCGCGTCGACGAACCGCTCGGCGGTGTTGAGCGTGACCATGTAGAGCGCGAACCACAGCACGCCCGACCCGACGATGAACGGCAGTGCCCGGCGGCTGGGTCGTGCGGGACGGCGGATCGCGACGACGAGCGTGAGCACGGCGGCACCGGTCAGCAGCCGGCCAAGGGCGAGAGCGCCCGGCCCGAAGTCGTGGATCACCGCGCGGATGCCCACGAAGGCGGACGCCCACAGCACCACCGTCACAAGTGCCGCGCCGAGGGCGAGCCAGTCCGCTCCGGGCGCTGTCTCGTTGGATGGAGATTGCGTCATGCGCCTCGGAACAGCTCGGGCGAGCGATCCGTTGCAGCCCCGCTCGTCGTCAGGTCGCCGTCTGGAGGCGCCCTTCGGATGTTCGACTTCGGATATTCCCGAGCCAGATCAGCGCCATTCCGACCACGAGGAAGAACCCGAGGATCGTCACGAAGTACAGGGCCACGCTCGCGTAGCCGCCGTTCGCCGGATCGAGGAACGGGTACGGATACCAGCCGTCCACAGCCCCACGGATCAGCGTCAGCGTCACCCAGACGAGGGGGTAGCTGAGCCACACCAGCGCGTGCCGAACGCCGAGGCGCGTCGGCGGCGGGTCGAGCAGCCAGTCGAGCACGACCACGACCGGGAAGAGCGTGTGTAGGGCGAAATCCACCCACTGCAGCTCGAGTTGCACGTCCGCCCCGGACAGGAACAGGGTGACGACCACGAACGTGATCGTGAGGTAGAGCGCGGCCGCCCCGCGGAGGACTTCGAGCGTCGCTGACCGCGGGCGGTCGCCGCGTGCCACGACGGAGGCCAGGACCGCCACGCCGAACAGGTTGCTCTGGATGGTGAAGAACGCGAAGAACTGCCAGGGATTGAAGCGGTCCTCGGCAACGAACCAGTAGATCGTGTAGCCGATGGCGAACAGCACGATCGCCACCGAGGCGATGCGCACGATCGTGAGGCCGAGACGGCGATCCACACGCCGATCCTATCGGCAGCCGTCAACGCGGAGGGAGTCGTGACGGAACCAAATCGGCGTCGCGAGCGTATTCCACTCGGTGCTGTACGGTAGGGCGCAACCCCAGGGAGAGACCGCGCAACGTGCAATCCATCCTTGCTGCGTGGCGGGTCAGCCTGCATCGGACGCGTGCTGACTGGCCGATCGTCGCAGCAGCCGGCCTCGTCGCGCTCCTCGCCGCCACGCTCCTCGCCGCCGGACCGATCTACTCGAGTGCGGTGTCGGTGGCCGGCCTGCATCGGCAGCTCGAGTCTGCGCCCGTCGCGGACGCGGCGATCGAGGTGGTTGCCCGCGTCGAGCCGGAGAACGTCGAGGCCGCGAACGAGGCACTGCGCGATACGCTCTCGGCGGCCGTCGCGCCGGTCGGCCTCGACGTGGTGGCGATCGGGAGCTCCGACAGTTTCACCCTGCCCGGGCAGGACCCCGACGAGATTCGCGATCTCGCCACGATCGGATTCCTCGAAGGAGTCGAGGACCATGCCACGCTCGCCGATGGCGAGTGGCCGTCGGCCAGCGGACCTGAACGGCCGCTGCCGGTTGCGGTGGTCGAGCCCGCCGCGGACACCCTCGGTCTGCGGGTCGGCGACACGCTTGCGCTCGAGAGTCGTGTCGGCGAAGAGCGGGTCGTCGACGTCGTTGTCGCGGGGATCTACCGCCCGAACGATCCGACCGAGCGCTACTGGTGGGGCGATCCGAGCCTGACCGATGGCCTGGTCGAGAGCGAGCAGTACCGCACGTTCGGGCCGCTGCTGACGACGCCCGAAGCGTTTCTCGCCCATTCCGGGGATCAGCGCGCCCGCCTGACCTGGCACGCGTTCCCGCACGTCGCTGAGCTTGGCATCGACGGCGTCGACAGGCTGGGCGCACGCCTGAATCGGCTGCAGGCCGTCGTCGAACAGACGCTGCCCGCGAGCTTCGCCTCGGCCGAGACCGGCCTTCCCGGCATCCTCGAGGACGCGGATCGCTCGCTCCTCGTCAGCCGCACCGGGGTGCTGCTGCTGATGGCCCAGCTGGCCATCCTCGCCGGCTATGCGATCGCGCTGACGGCGGACCTGATCGTCGACCATCGGCGGCTCGACACCGCGTTGATGCGATCGCGCGGTGCGGGCCCGATGCAGGTCGGGGCGCTTGCGCTCGCCGAGGCCGTGCTCGTCGTGCTGCCGGCCGCGCTCATTGGTCCCTGGTTGGCCGCGGCTGCCCTCCGGCTGTTCAACGTGGCTGGTCCGCTGGCCGGCGTGGGCCTGTCCATCGAGCCGGTCGTCGGCTCGGATGCGTATATCGCCGCCGGGGCGGCGGCCCTCGGCTGTGCGGCGCTGCTCGTCCTGCCTGCCGTGCTCGCCGCGCGGTCGTACGCCGCGGAGCGAGCGGGCCGGGCACGCCAGGAAACGCGACCCCTCGGCCAGCGCCTCGGTATCGACATTGCGCTGATCGCCCTGACCGCCGTGGGCCTGTGGCAGCTGCGGCTCTACGGCGCGCCGCTCACGCGGACCGTCCAGGGCCAGCTCGGCGTCGACCCGCTCCTCGTGGCGGCGCCCGCCATCGGACTCCTCGCCGGCAGCGTGCTCGCGCTGCGACTCGTCCCGCTCCTGGCGTCCGCCGCCGAGCGCCTGACGTCGCGCGGCCGCCGTCTCGTCGGCTCGCTCGGGTCGCGCCAGCTGGCGCGGCGACCGCTGCGCTACACCCGTGCCGCACTGCTCCTGATGCTCGCGGTGTCGATGGGCGTCTTTGCGGTCTCGTACACGACGACCTGGACCGCGTCGCAATCGGACCAGGCGGACTTCCGGGTTGGTGCAAACCTCCGGGTGGTGCCCGTCCGCGGACCTGGCGCCCTCCCCCCGTCGACCCTGGACGCAGCATTCGCTGCCGTCGACGGGATGGGGGCCGTGACCCCCGTCGAGCGTCACAGCCTGCGCGTGACGACCACCGCCGGAAACGGCGAGCTGCTGGCGCTCGACCCCGCGGCTGCCTCCTCGCTCGTGTCGCTGCGCGGCGACCAGACCGCGACGGACCTGGGAACGCTGTTCGCACCGCTTGAGCAGGGTCGCCCCGAGATCGCGCTGACGGCGCTACCCGATGGGACGCAGCGGGTCCGGCTGTCGACGACCGTGCGCGTCGACGAACTGTCCACGACGGTCGTCGATGACGAGACGGGCGAGCCCGTCCTCGAACCTGTCGACCTGTCCGAGCTGGATTCCGCGACGCTCGCCGCCATGGTCACGGCTCGCGACGGACGTGGCCTGATCCATCGCTTCGTGTCGGAGACGGTGCCCCTTCAGAACGGCAGCCAGGAGCTCGAGGTGGCCCTCGTACCCAGCTCGGAGCGGGCACGCGCGGCCACGGAAGCCGCCGGCGCCGCCCTGACCTACCCCGTCGACGTCCCCGGGCTCGAGCTCATCATCAGCCTTCCGGAGCTGACCGAGGCAACCCGCGGCGCGGTGGCGATCGACGGCGTCGCCAGCAGCGAGTCGATCGACGGAGGCGACTGGCGGCCCGCCGACGTGGCGACCGCGGGCTCGTGGCAGCTGGGCTGGTCGCAGGGGGAAGGTGCGCCACTCGCGTTGGTGCCGCCCGAGTTGACCGATGGTCTCGGCATGGACATCGGCCGCGGGGACAACGCTGACGGCGAAGCATTTTCATCGATGCCCGGCGTCGACCGCTTCGGGCGCGGGATCACGGTCAGCTTCCTGCCGAGCTCCGTGTTCAACCTCGGCGGGGTCGTCCTGCCGGCGGTCGTCAATCGCCCGTTCCTGGAGGCCACCGGGGCCGCGATCGGTGACGAGTTGACGGTCCCGATCGACGGCGAACCGCGACGTCTCATCGTGTCCGGGGTCCTCGAATCGTTCCCGACCACCAACCCGTTGCAGCCGGCCGCGGTCGTCGACGTGGCATCGCTCAGCCTGCTGCGGTTCAACTCCAATCGCGGCGCGGGCTTCCCGGTCGAGTGGTGGCTGGACGCTGACGAGGCGGCGATCCCTGGCATCCTCGCCGACCGAGGCGACGGCCCGCTGCGCGGCGCCACCGTCCTCAGCCGCGCCCAGACGTTCGAACAGCTGAGCGCGGATCCGCTGGCGCTGGCGATGATCGGGGCGCTCTCGCTCGGTTTCGTCGTGGCGGCGCTCTTCGCGGTGATCGGGCTCGTCGTCAGTGCCGCCGTATCGGTCCGCCAGCGTCGAACCGAATTTGCCCTGCTCCGCGCGCTCGGGCTCTCGCCGGACCAGTTATCCGGCTGGCTGTGGCTCGAGAACGGCAGTCTCGTGCTCGTATCGCTGGTCTGCGGCACGCTGCTCGGACTGCTGATCGGCTGGGTCGTGCTGCCCTTCGTCACCGTAACCCAGCAGGCAGCCGTGCCCTTTCCGCCGGTCATCGTCGAGGTCCCGTGGGCGGCGATCGCGGTGCTGGAGCTGGCCACCGCCCTGGCCCTCGTGGCGACCCTGTTCGTCCTGACGCGCGTGATGCGCCGCTCGGGCCTGGGTAGCGTCCTGCGCATGGGCGAGGACTGACGTGCGCTCCATCGCTGCGGCGGCCTTCCTGCTCCGCCGGCTGAGGGCCGAGGCCGGCATCGCCCTGCTCATCCTGCTGCTCGTCGGGATCACCACGGCGCTGTTCGCCGGCGCGCCGCGGCTGTTCAACCTGGTCGCCGACGAAGGGCTGCAGACCGCCTTCGACGACGCCTCCCCCGTCGCGCGCAACGTGGAGCTGTCGCGCCAGTTCGTCGTCCCGACCTTCAACGATCCGCTGGCGGTTGTTGACCAGCTCGGCGAGCAGTACCTCGACCGCTTTCCGGGTCCCGTCCGCGATCTCGTGCGCGAGCGCGCGGTGCGTGCGACGACCCCGCGCTTCGCCATCGCCGATCCCCCGAACTTCACGACGTTCGTGTCGCTTCGCCACCAGAGCGGACTCGACGAGGCGATCCGCTACGTCGACGGCCGTCCGCCGCGTGCCACCGGCGAGGAGCTGCCGCCTGCCTCCTTCGTCTTCGGTCCCGGCGAAGGGGCCGGACCGCCGGACATCCCCCCGCGAGTGGAGATCGCCCTTTCGGAGCGGACGGCGAACGCGATCCTCGTCAACGTGGGTGACGTGCTCCAGGGCTCGATCGACGAGACCGATCCGCTGGTGCCGGGCACCCTGAACTATCCGCTCGCGGCCCAGCTCGAGGTCGTGGGCATCTTCGACGTGGAGGATCCGGAAGCCGAGACCTGGTACTCGGACAACTCGCTGAACGAGATCAGCCTGCGTGGCAGCGTCGACACGCCGCTCGCGTTCGCCACCGCGCTCATCGCCCCTGAAGCGTTCGCGGACGTGTCGGCCATGTCGCTGCCGGTCGCGTATGAGTGGCGCTACTTCCTCGACGGATCCCGGCTCGACGCGGGGCAGCTGGATACGCTGCTGCCCGACCTGCGGCGCGCGGCAACCCAGTTCTCCCGCACGACCGGGGCCGCCGGTCCCGAGCGCGTCTCATTCCGAAGCGGGTTGATCGCCTTGATCGAACGGTACGAGGGCGAGCGCGCCGCGTCGGAGGCCGTGCTGTCCGTCGCCGCGACCGGCCCGATCACCCTTGCCGCCGGGGCGTTCGCGATGACGGCCGTGCTGCTGGTCGCGCGCCGCCGGGCGAACCTCGTGCTCGCTCGGGACCGCGGCGCGTCGGGTCGCCTGCTCCTTGGCGCCCAGTTGTGGGAGGCCGTCGTGCTGGCGGGTTTCGGGGCGATCGTGGGCTACACGATCGCCGTGCTGCTCGTACCTGGCCGCGGCTCGATGCTCTCACCGATCCTCGCCGCGGCGACGGCGCTCGGCGCCGTCGTGCTGCTGGTGGCGACCACGTGGCCCGCGACGCACCGCCAGGAGTCCCGCGCCGGGCGCGACGAACCGCCGGGGTTGCGCGCGTCCCCGCGCCGGCTGGTCCTCGAGGCGACCGCCGTTGGCCTGGCCATTGCCGGGATCCTGCTGTTGCAGCAGCGGGGCCTGACGATTGGCGAATCGAACGGCGATGACATCGTTCGCTTCGACCCGTTCCTGGCCGCCGTCCCGATCCTCGCCGGAATTGCCGCCGCGATCGTCGCCATCCGGCTGTACCCCGTGCCGATCCGCGCCTTCGGCTGGCTTGCCGCGCGGCGACGCGACCTCGTGCCGGTTCTCGGGCTGCGCAGCGTGTCGCGCCGAGCTTCGTTCAGCACCCTGCCGTTGCTCGTCCTGATGCTCACCGCGGCATTCGGCTCCTTCGCCGCGGTCCTCATGGCGAGCATCGACGCAGGCCAGGTCGAAGCGTCGTGGGCTGGGGTCGGCGCGGACTACCGGATCGAGGGGCGCGACGGCAGCACGGTGCGCGACCTCGCCCTGAACGGTGTCGACGGCGTTGAGGCGACCGCGCCCGCGTTCCTCGACACGAGCACCGAGTACCGCAGCGATCCGAGCGTACCCAGCCGGACCCGCTTCCTTGCCGTCGACCCGGCCTCGTACGCGCTCGTGACGGCCGGCAGCCCGGCGGACCCGCAGTGGCCGCCGGCGCTCCAGCTGAGCACTGGCTCGGAGTCCCCAACTCTGGGCACCGAAGACGAGCCGATCCCCGCCATCGTCTCCGCGCGCGGCCCGTCCGGAGCGAGGCCGCTCCAGCGAGGCGCAATGTTCCCCGTCATGGTCAACGCGCAGGAGGTGATCCTGCAGGCGGTGGACGTCCGAACCTCGTTCCCCGGCGTGCCGGCGGGCAGCCCGTTCATCGTGACTTCGCTGCCGGCGCTCAACGCGGTGCTCGACCGCGTCGCCGCCCCCAACGTGCTCTTCGTCCGAGGCAATGAGGCCGCTGCACCCGCGATCGCCGAGCGCGTCCAGGCCGCGGTTCCGTCGAACGCGACGGTCTCCCGTCACGTGTGGTACGCGAGCCTGCGCGAGGCGCCGCTGATCGCTGTCGTGGGCGACGGGTTCCGGGTCGCGCTGGTCGTGGCGGCGGCCTACACGATGCTCGCGGTCGTCGCCGCACTGATCCTGTCGGCGTCGCGCAGGACGCGCGATACGGCGTTCCTGCGGACGCTCGGTCTGAGCTCGCGTCAGTCGTTCGGGATCACCGTCCTCGAGCACGGGACACCGGTCCTCGTCGCACTGGTCCCGGGGATCCTCATCGGGATCGCCGTGGCGGGGCTCCTCGAGTCGAGCCTTGGACTCGGCGCGTTCATCGGTCCCGAGGTCCCGTTCCGAATCCACGTCGAATGGGCGAGCATTGCTGTTGTCGCGGTGGCACTCCTGATGGTGGTCGCGGTGGCCATCGCCCTGAGCACCTGGCTTGCGCGCCGAGCGCCGCCGATCGAGGCACTGCGTGCCGGGGATGCAACGTGAGCAATCGAGAAGAGTTCGGAGCTCCCGAGATCATCGACCTTCCGGCGCGCCCGGTCGCGACGTCGCGCATCGGCGTCGAGGAGGCGCCCACGCGCGGGATGGAGGCGCCCAGCCCGCATCGGCCGGGACAGCGCGCGCCGATCCCGGCGGGGCCGCTCATCCAGTGCGACGGCGT
>DASTYU010000044.1:0-7589 GCA_035764655.1 Candidatus Limnocylindrales bacterium | reverse complement strand
TCGCGAGCTTCCTGCGGGCGGTCGACCACGAGCGCAACGTGGGGATCACCGCGTGGGTGCCCGAACGGGCGCTCATCCGGCTCACCTGGGGAGCGTGGCTGCGGCCGGATGCGCTGGTGGTGATCGGCGTCGGCGAGGCGTCGATCGTGCTGTTCATCGAGCGCGACCTCGGCACCGAGCGGGGCGGCACGCTGTGGGCGAAGGTCAAGTCGTACCACGACGTGTACGACCGCCGGACCGAGGCGGCACCGGTCCACGTCGGTCTGGTCGTCGACACGCCACGGCGGGCGGCCTCGGTCCGGCGCGGCCTGCGCGGCGATTCCGACGGGGCGGCGGTCCGGGCCTGGGTGACGACCGCGCCCGAGCTCGCCATCAACCCGTACGACGCCGTCTGGCTGTCCCCTTCGGGCGACGCGACACGCACGACCGAGCTGACGGCCCATTGGACGGGCGATCGCTGGGACCTGCTCGAGCCCGGCTGCCTGGCCGATCCCGATGCGCTCGAGATGCTCGACGAGCGGGTCATCGGCTTCGTACCGCTGCTGCGCGTCGTCGCCCGCTGAGCCGGGATCGGTCAGTCGCGCCCGCTGTCGCATCCCTGGCATCTCGGGCAGGGAGAGCCGCGACCGGGTCGCGACCACGTCGCGACCGCGGGCACGACAGGCGGGACGTACTCAGCGAGCACGAACACCCGAACCGCGACATCACTATCGTGATTCCTTTCCTCCCCCGCGGCCCCGGCCATGGTGCGAATGGACGGATCGCTCGACCCATCATCAGCAACCGGGAGATACGTCGCTCATGGTGCACCTCCCAACGCGTGGCGCTTAACGATGGAAGCCTGGCCACCGCCCAAGCAGAAGCCCACTTAAGCACAGCCGCAGCAACGCGACGTGTACTAAACTACTAGGCAGTCTTCTTAACTAAGGACTGCACGTGCCATCTGATCGCGCCGGAGCGTACGTCCGACACCCGGCTGGCTACCGGGCGTTCATCCCCTCACCCCTTCCGCCGGATCCGCCGCTCGAACTTGATCGTGTGTTGGTGACGATCCTCTCCAGGGCAGACCAGGCGGTAGGGCGTCTCGACGGCCTGAGCCAGACGCTGCCGAACCCGGAGCTGTTCGTGGCGATGTACGTCCGGCGCGAGGCCGTCCTGAGCTCGCAGATCGAGGGCACACAGAGCACGCTCGACGACGTGCTCGCGTATGAACTCGCAGGCACCGTCGGCATGCATCGTGACGTCGAGGAAGTCGTCAACTACGTCAAGGCGATGGAGTACGGCCTGCATCGGCTGACCACGCTCCCGCTATCGCTGCGGCTCATCCGCGAGATCCACGGCGAGCTCCTCAGCAGCGGCCGCGGCGCCGAGCGGATGCCTGGCGACTTCCGCACCTCGCAGAACTGGATCGGGAGTGCCGGAGGCCTCCTCCGCGATGCCTCCTTCGTCCCGCCGCCCCCGCACGAGATGCACGAGGGGCTCGGCAACCTCGAGACGTTCCTGCACACAGACCATGGCTTCCCGCCACTGATCGAGTCGGCCATGGCGCATGCCCAATTCGAGACCATCCATCCATTTCTCGACGGCAACGGTCGAGTCGGTCGCCTGCTCGTGACGTTCCTGCTCGTGCACCGCGGTGTCTTGGGCCGGCCACTCCTCTACCTCAGCTACTACCTCAAGCGCCACCGGGCCAGCTACTACGACCGGCTCATGGCCGTCCGCGAGGACGGCGACTGGGAGGGCTGGCTCCGCTTCTTCCTGACCGGCGTGGCCGAAACCGCAGAGGAGGCCACGGGCACCGCCGGCGCCATCGTGACGCTGCGGGAGCGTCACCGTGCCGAAGTGCAACGGCTCGGAAACAACGGCCTTGCCCTCCTCGATCTGCTGTATCGGAATCCTCTGGTGAACAGCCGCCTCGTGACGGAATCCCTGGCGGTGTCAGTGCCGACAGCCCACAAACTGCTCCAGAGCTTCGAGGAGCTCGGAGTCCTGACCGAGATCACGGGCTATCGTCGGAACCGGTTGTTCCGGTACAACCCGTACCTCGCGCTATTCGACGAGCCCGCGGCCCCCACGGAGGAAGAGGCCGAGGTCCAAGAGACGGAGTCCCGGGCTGACCGCGATTGATCCGTCCATCTACTACCGACCGTCCCCGCAACGACTTGCCGATTTCCAGTTCGGGCATCGGTCGCTGATCGGTCGCCCGGGCGACCGGTCGCGCGACCAGTCGCGCGACCTATCCGACGACCCCGATAGATCTACTTCAGAGACGGTCCGCCAGGCCCGAGCGACGCGCCGCGTCTAGAGCACGCTCGGTGGCGGTCGAGGCCGCGTAGCGGCGGAGCATCTCGCGGCTGCGCCAGCCGGCGAGCATCATGACCTCGCCCTCCTGCATCCCGTCGGCCAGGTTGGCGTGGGCCCAGGCGTGGCGGAAGGCGTGGGGGTGGAGCCCCGGCAGCTCGACCGCCTCGCCGCGGGTTCGCAGCATCTGGGCGATCCCCGACGCGGTGAAGCGGCCCTTCGGCCCGAGCCACAGCCACGGTTGACTGGCCAGCCGGTGCTTCGCGCGGTGGTCGAACAGGTAGCGGTCGAGCGCGCGGACCGCCTTGGCCCCGACGTAGATCGGCCGCTCGCGGCCGCCCTTGCCGACGACCCGGATGAGCCCCGAGTCGAGGTCGACGTCGTTGGTCGCGGGCTCGGCGGGCGTCCAGCGCAGCCCGGCGACCTCGGCGAGCCGCGCGCCGCTCGCGATGAACACCCGGATGAGCGCCGCGTCGCGCCGCCCGGCGAACGACTTGTCGGCCTCGACCGCACGCAGGAGTCGAGTCAGTTGCTCGTCGCGCAGGACCGGCGGCGGCGTCTCGGGGATCCGCGGCGGGCGCATCGTCGCCATCGGCGAGCGCTCGACGAGGCCCTCGTCGGCGGCCCATTTGAAGAACTGCTGGACCGAGCGGTAGCGGTTGGCGATCGTCGCCGGCTTGCGCCCCGCGGCGTGCATCGCGATGAGCCATTCCTCGAGGTGCTCGCGCCGGATCGCGGCGGGTTCGGTCGGCAGGTCGCGCTCGGCGAGGAACGCCGAGAGGTGGTCGACGCCCTGCAGGTAGGTCGACTCGGTCTTGGCCGACAGACCGACGGCGCGCAGGTGGCGCCGGAAGCGGGCCGCGTTGACGGCGAGGCCCCCGGCCTGTTCAATACCCTGCGTCGGGTTCGTCATGGAGCGCGTCGATGGCTGCTTTGAGTCGAGTGCACCTCGCCAAGTTATCAGCTGTGCAGACGCCATGCAAGACGACTCGACGAGTTATCCGCTCTATTTGAGCGTGAACGGCCGCCCGTAGCTCAGTGGATCAGAGCGACTGACTTCGGAGTAGACCAGCGCCAACGCCATGGCGACGTGCGGGCACGTACTCGCGAATCCGCCCAGTTATCCGCTGTCAGCGCCGAGTCGCCGTGCCCTCGTCCAACATCGGTACATGTGACGGCATATCGGGAGAGGGGCCCCGGGTCCACCCGTTGGCCAGGGGCCCGTTGTCCGCTACGGGGCATGAGCACGTCGTGCCTCGAGCGATCCGCCGGTGCGCTGCTCCTTATTCGGTCCTGGCTGGAACAGCCGCAACGCTGCTCTCGGTCACTTGACGACGGAATCAAAGGACGAACCGATCTGCCGCCCACCCAATGCGGCCGCCAAGCTGACCGGCCATACCGAGGAGCCGATGGAGCGCACGAAGCTTGAGCGGCGAGACGGTCAAATCGAATGACACTGCTGTAACGCCCAAGAGATACAATGCTGCGCGAGCGCGTACGGCCTGACCCCGACCCTACGGTCGGCGGTCCAAATTCAGGAGGAGCGACGTGTCCAAGCTCATCCGAACGCGCCTCGGCGTGGCCATGCTATTGGCCGCTCTCGCGCTTGCCGCGCTTCCTGCACTCGCATTCGCGGGGACGCAGGGATCCTGTCCGAGCGGCGACACCTCGAAGCTCAGGCTCTACGAGAACTCCATCGGCGACACCAGCGACAACGACGACCGCCTGTGGCTGTGCACCAGCGACACAGACCTGAGCAACAACGACCACACTCTTCCGGGCAACTGCAACTCAGACGGCTTCGATTCCGTAACTTGGAACGACTGCATCAGCTCGGTTGCAGTCTGGGTGCCCGCCAATCAGTGCGTCGACTTCTTCCGGAGCGCCGGACAGGGCGGAAACATGGGTATCACGGTCCAAGGCCCTTCGTCCGGGACGCGAATTAACCTCCCGTACAACGATCAGCTATCGGGCTTCATCTTCTACTCGTGCTAGGGCGCACGGGTTGTCGTACGTCGGCCGAAGGCGACTCGTGGTCGCGTTACGACGCATCGATCCGCTCTTGAGGTGCGAGGCACAGGGCACTCCGCGAGGGCGACCTTGGAGGTAGCCCTCGCCGCCGACAAGCTCGGACGTCGATATCGCCGGCAGGGACCGTGGGCGGTCCGAGACCTCAGCTTCACGGTGCCCGCCGGCTCCGTCACCGCCCTCGTCGGACCGAACGGTGCCGGCAAATCGACACTGATCCGCTGCTGGATGGGATTCGAGCGACCCGATGCGGGAACCGCCCTGGTCGGGTCGATCGATCCTCAGCGCCAGCGTGACCGGGCGATTGCGTCCATCGGCTACGTCGCACAGTCCAACGCGCTCTATCGCGCCTGGGCGATCGATGATCACTTCAGATGGGTCGCGGGCTACCGCTCCAGCTTCGACCGCGGATACGCAATCAAGCGAGTCGAGAGGCTCGGCTTGGACTTGTCACGGAAGGTCTCGGAACTGTCGGGCGGCGAGAAGGCCCAGGTCGCTCTAACGATCGCGCTGTCGTTGCGGGCTCCGATCCTGCTCCTAGACGAACCCACTGCCAGCCTGGACCCGCTGGCTCGACGTGAGTTCCTCGCGATACTCGTCGAGGACGTACGCGAATCGGGGGCGACGGTCATCCTGTCGTCGCACGTCATAACCGACATCGAGCAAGCCTGCGACTCGGTCATTGTGCTTTCGCATGGCCGGCTGTTGTTGCACGACACCATCGAAGATGCGAGGGATCAACACATCGCAATGCCTTTGGCCAGCCTCAACATGCTCGCTCCGATCGCCACGTTCGCGGGGCCTAAGGGCGAGCCGCTCGCGCTCGTCCGGGCTGCGGCCGAGCCCAGCCAGCGGGCGACCCTCGAGGAGATCGTCCTCGGTTACCTCGCGACGCCCACCGCGCGGTCGCCGATCCCTGACGCGCGATGATCACGACCGTTCGCCTCGTCGCCAAGCAGCATCGGTTCGAACTCGCGCTCGTCGTGGTCGTGTCACTCGTGGCTGGATTGGCCGCGGGCTTCGTGACAACACGCCTGGCCGGCGTTGGGGTTCCCCCCGACTGTGCCGCGGCATGGTTGGACTCCGTCGGTACGGCTGACCGCTGCACTCCGCTCCTCGAGGCATTTGGGCGGATCTACTTCGAAGAGGCCGGGCCTGTACTCGCGAGCATGGCGGTGCTGCCGTTCGCCGTCGGCCTGCTGGCCGGAGTACCGGTGGTCGGGCGGGAGCTCGAGACTGGGACCGCCCAGTTTGCCTGGGGCATCACCCCGTCCCGCGTGCGATGGCTGGCACGCCAGCTGCTCGTCGTCGGATTGATCCTGCTGGTCGCCGTCGGCTTCGCGTCGATTACTTCCGAGATCCTCGAAGCGACCCGAGCCCAATCGATGCTGGCCCCGCCGTTCCAAAACCACGGACTCCACGGCGCGATCGTCCTCGCCCGGGCGTGTGCTGCGCTGGCAGTCGGCCTGTTCGTCGGGGCCCTGACCGGGCGCTCGCTCCCGGCATTCATCGTCGGGGCGATCGTTATGGCGATCCTGTTCATGGGATCCGGACTTGCTCGCGAAGGGTGGGCGTCGAGCCAGCCGACCGTCGTCATCGACGGTGAGACCGGAAACGCGTTCGATGGTCAGGTCGTCGGCCTCGGGTGGCTCGACCAAACTGGGACGATACACCCATACACCGACGGCGCGAGCCTCGCGCCACCGACAGTCGAAGGCGATGTCGACGAGTGGCTCATGGCGAACGGCTACGAACAGGTCCAGCTCGGGATCACGGTGCAAACCGCCAGGGCCTGGGTGCCGATCGAAGTAGCTGGTTGGCTCGTGCTAAGTGTCGCGTTCCTTGGCGCCGGCGCCATCGTCGTCTCGCGGCGGCGGCCTACCTGACGACGCGTCGCGGACTCTAAGCAGGAGTGGCCCACGCGCCCGGCAATTCGCGATTCCAGGCGTGCCTGCGACGACGGTGTCCTACTCGAATCTTGTACGGAACAGATACACAAAACTCCCTTGAACTCCAGCTGATCGCGTCGTAAGGTGGCGTCCTGGCCGTCTCCGACGGAGACGGCGGCGGGTCTCGTACTCGAAGTGGTGTCGGCCCAACGGTTCGACGCCGAGAGGAGCGACGACCGGACGCGGCGAGCACCCTCGCGCACCGGCCGCCCACATCGAGGACGCCGCGACTGTCGATGTCGGGACGGCGGGGGCCGGGTGAGACGAGCCCGGACTCGGGAACCAGGTCAGTAGCCGTCGCCACTTCCTCTCATCGGGCGATGGGCGCGAACGCCGGTCCTGAGGACCGCTCGCTTCCCTCCGGCGACGATCGAGGCTGCGCCAGGTCGCGGGCGCGCCGTCGCCTCGGTCGATCGCCAGCTTCCGCACCGCCACCTTGGTTAAGGCCGCGCTGCGAACTGGAGCTGACGATGACATCGACGACGTATACGCGCTTCACCGACCCCGCTGAGGTCCTCTCCCATGGCCGGGCTCGACCGCTCTGACCGCGCCCTGCGCGGGCGGATCGGCGCGTACCGGCTGCACGCCACCCACGATTCGCGCCAGACGTCGCGCCCCGGACGCGAAGCGTTCCTTGCGTCATTCGAGCGGCAGGTCGACCCCGACGGGATCCTGTCGCCCGCGGAGCGTGCGCGCCGGGCGGCCCACGCCCGCTCGGCCCACTTCGCGAAGCTCGCGTACCTGTCGGCCCGGGCGCGGCGCAAGCGTGCCACACGCCGGAAAGGCGAGCGATGACCACGGTGGCCCGGCCGCTCGTCCGGGCAGGGCCCGGGGTAGCCGCCTGGACCGCGCTGCCCGAGCGCGACCGCGCGTTACTGCTGTGGCTGGTCCAGGGCGACGTCGTCACCGCCGAGCTCGCCGCGCTGCTGGCGTACGGCCACCTGCGGATCGCCCAGCGCCGGCTGGCCAAGCTCGTCGGCTACGGCCTGCTCATGGGCTTCTGGGCGGCCAACCGCCAGCGCCCACGCGGCCGCTACGCGTATGCCCTGACCAAGCCGGTCCGCCAGCAACTCGAGCGCATGGTCTGGCCCGACGGCAAACGCAAGCTACCTGACGGCCAGATCGAGACCGTGTCCCCGGTCATCCACCAGCTGGCGACACACGACGTGTTCGCGAGCTTCCTGCGGGCGGTCGACCACGAGCGCAACGTGGGGATCACCGCGTGGGTGCCCGAACGGGCGCTCATCCGGCTCACCTGGGGAGCGTGGCTGCGGCCGGATGCGCTGGTGGTGATCGGCGTCGGCGAGGCGT
>DASTYU010000043.1:0-87215 GCA_035764655.1 Candidatus Limnocylindrales bacterium | reverse complement strand
CGCGGCCTGCAGGACGGGGTAGGTGAGCAGGCCGTGGTTGATGTCGTCCGGCTGCGACTCGCGCTTCTCCTTGTACGTCGGGGTGCGCTCCAGCCAGCTGACGGGCGTGACCGTCATGAGCAGCCAGGCGAGCTCGGTGTGCTCCGGCCGGTGGCTCTGGACGAACAGCGTGCAACGTTCCGGGTCCAGTCCGAGGCCCAGGAGCCCGGCGGCCATGTCGCGCGTGCGAGCCCGAAGCAGGTCGGCGTCGTGGGTGCTCGTCAGGGCGTGGTAGTCGACGATGCAGTAGATCGCCTCGTACTCGTACTGCAGGCGCACGTAGTTGCGAATCGCCCCGAGCTCGTTGCCGAGGTGGATCACCCCGGACGGCTGGATGCCCGAGAAGATGCGCGGCTGCGGTGCGGGGGACCCCAGTTCGGCGGGAGCCGGCGCCAGCTCGATCGTCATCGCCGCGGAGTGTAGCCGAGCACCGGGCTGCCTCCGCCGCGAAGTCGGCGGCGGCGCTCGGCTACCATGCTGCTGATGCCGGATCCCCGTCACGCGGGCGTCGCCCGATGAGCCGTACACCACTGCGCGTCGCCGTGCTCGGCGCAGGCAACGTCGGCGGCGAGGTCGTGCGCGGGCTCCAGCAGCTCGGCGACCGGCTCGCACCCTTCGACGGCAGGGCGCTGCAGCTCGCCGCAATCGCGGTCCGCAACATCGACGGCGCGCGGGAACGCGGCCTTCCCACCGGGCTGCTGACCGACGCGCCCGCCCATCTCGTTGCCGCCGACGACACCGACGTCATCGTGGAGGTGATGGGCGGTGACGAACCGGCGCACACCCTGATCGTCGCGGCGCTGTCGGCTGGCAAAGCGGTCGTCACCGCGAACAAGAACGTGCTCGCCCACCACGGCCCCGAGCTCGAGGCAATCGCGCGCAAGACAGGCGCGGCACTCCGCTTCGAAGCGGCCGTCGCGGGCGGCATCCCGGTGCTCTCGCCGCTGGCCAGCGACCTCGCCGCGAACCGGATCACGCGGGTGCGCGGAATCGTCAACGGCACGACGAACTACATCCTTACCGCGATGGCCCAGGAGGGGCGGCCGTACGACGACGTGCTGATCGACGCCCAGGAGCTCGGCTACGCCGAGGCCGACCCGACCGGCGACGTCGAAGGCCATGACGCTGTCAACAAGCTGGTGATCCTCGCGCGGCTCGCGTTCGATGTCTGGCTGCAGCCCGGAACGGTCGCATCCGCGCCGCCCACCGCGCGGGGTACGGGCAGGCCCGGGATCACCGGCGTGACCGACCAGGAGATCGAAGGCGCGGGCGCACTCGGCCTGTCGATCAAGCTGCTCGCGACCGCGGCACGAGGCGAAGGCGGGATCGTCGCCTCCGTGCTGCCGACCGCCGTTCCCGCAGAGAGCCCGTTTGGCTGGACCGACGACGTCACGAACCGCATCGAGATCGATGCCGAGCCGCTCGGGACCGTGCGTCTCGCCGGCCCCGGCGCCGGGGGAACGGCCACCAGCAGCGCGGTGCTCGGCGATCTGCTCGCTGTGGCGCGGGGTCAGCCGTCGACGTGGGCCGGACTGCCGCCGGCCGAGGCCCCCGCCGTCGCGGCGGTCGACGGGCTCGATGTCCCTCGCCACTGGTTCGCGTTCGTGCCGCCAGTCGATGTCACCGACCTGCCGGCGGCGCTGGACGAGGCCGCGGCGGTTTCTTTCGACGAGGGATCGGCGCTGCGCACCGAGGTCGTGACGCTCGCCGAGGCGCGCGAGGCGCTGGACGCGATCCTGCCCCCAGGAACGGACGTCACGCTCTACCCGGTCGATGACTGATCGGCCGCGGCTGGTCGACCGCTACCGCGAGTTCCTGCCGGTTACGGAGACGACCCCGAGCCTGAGCCTTGGCGAGGGCTTCACGCCGCTCGTGCCGCTGGGCCGCCTCGGCGCGGAGCTCGGCGTCGCGAACCTGTACGCCAAGGTCGAGGGCGCCAATCCGACCGGCTCGTTCAAGGATCGCGGGATGGTGGTGGCCGTGTCGAAGGCCCTCGAGGAGGGCGCGTCCGGGATCATCTGCGCTTCGACCGGGAACACGTCCGCCTCGGCCGCCGCATACGCCGCGGCCGCCGGGATCGAGGCCGTCGTCGTCCTGCCGCGTGGCCAGATCGCGCTCGGCAAGCTGGTCCAGGCGCTGGTCGCCGGGGCCCGGGTCGTCGCGATCGACGGCAATTTCGACCAGGCGCTGGCGATCGTCCGTGCCCTCGCGGAGCAGGACGACCACCCCGTCACGCTGGTCAACTCCGTGAACCCGCACCGGATCGCCGGTCAGCGCACGGCCGCGTTCGAGGTCTGCGACGAGCTCGGCCGTGCGCCGGACATCCTGGCCATCCCGGTCGGCAACGCCGGCAACATCAGCGCCTACTGGGCCGGCTTCCGGGATTACGCCGCCGCTGGTCGCATCGACGGGCTGCCGCGGATGTGGGGATTCCAGGCGGCCGGCGCCGCGCCGCTCGTGACCGGGCGGCGGGTGGATCATCCCGAAACGGTCGCCACCGCGATCCGCATCGGCGACCCGGCGTCGGGCGCACAGGCGCTCGCCGCGCGAGACGAGTCCGGTGGCGTCATCGAGGCCGTGACCGACGACGAGATCCTCGCCGCATACCGCGACCTCGCCCGCCTCGAGGGCATCTTCTGCGAGCCGTCCTCGGCGGCGGGGGTTGCCGGTCTACGCTCGGCGGCGAAGGCGGGGCGGCTCGACCCGGATTCCGTCATCGTGTGCGTGCTGACCGGTCACGGGCTCAAGGACCCGACGACCGCCGAGGCACAGGCCGGGGGTCTGATCGAGGCCGAGGCAACGGTCGGCTCCGTCGCCGTCGCCCTCGGCTGGTAGGGAGGACCGATGGTCACGCACTGGCTGGCCGAGCTCGACGGGCGTCGGGCAACGGTGGAAGTGCCCGCCACGTCCGCCAACCTCGGCGCCGGCTTCGACTGCCTCGCGGTCGCGCTCGCCCTGACGAACACGGTCACGCTTGAGGTCCGCAGCTGGAGCCGCGGCCAGATCGAGCTGACGGTCGACGGCGAGGGGAAGCGCGAGCTGAAGGAGGATCGCGAGAACCGGTTCGTCCGGGGAGTCGAAGCGGCGATGCACACGGCGCGGGGTGAGCTGCCGGACGGCGTCGGCTGGCGCGTCGAGATGCGCAACGAGATCCCGCTCGCGCGCGGCCTTGGATCGTCGGCGGCGGCCACGGTCGGTGGCCTCATCGCGGCCAACGCGCTGCTCGGCGGACCGCTCGCTTCGTACGAGCTCCTGGCGCTGGCGACCGAGATCGAGGGCCATCCCGACAACGCAGCGGCAGCGATGCTCGGCGGGTTCGTCGTCTCGTCGGTGGTGGACGGGCGGGTCGAGGCGGTGCGCTTCGATGCCCCGCGCGACCTGCGTGCGGTCCTGTTCATCCCCGAGCTGCGCCTATCGACGGACGAGATGCGGGCCGTGTTGCCGGACACGGTTTCGCGAGCCGATGCGGTCGCAAACCTGTCCGCGGTCGCGATCGGCGTGGCCGGCCTCGCGACGCGTCGCTACGACCTCTTGCGGCGATTGACGACCGACCGCCTGCACGAGCCGTACCGGGCGGCGCACTATCCGGCGCTGCCGCGGCTGGTGGAAGCGGCGCTCGGTGCGGGCGCACTCGGGGCGTGCCTGTCCGGCGCGGGTTCCGCGGTCCTGGCGTTCTCGAACAAGCTGGCCACGATCTCGCGGATCGAGGCCGCGCTCCTCGCCGTGGCCGCGGATGAGGACCTGCCCGGCAAGGTGGTCGTGGTCGCGCCGCGCAACGCAGGGGCGACGGTCGTCTCGACGACCTAGGGATCAGGCGGGGACGCGCTCTCCGCGTCCGACGAAGCTGAGGACTTCCTGCCATGCCGCCGCGTTCTGTTCGGCGAACTCGGTGAACTTGCGATCGAAGAACGAGTGCGGCGCACCGTCGAACGTGACGAAGCGGTGTTCGACTCCGGCGGCGGTGAGCGCCGTGTCAAATTCCGCGATCGCCTCGGGCGGGATCGACGAGTCCGCGCCGCCGAACAGGCCGAGGAGCGGTGCCCGCACGTCGGCAGCGAAGTCGACCGGGGCCGGCATGTCGTTCCGCGCGTGGAGGCCCGGATGGACGCCGATCGAACCGGCGATGTCGAGGCCGAGCGTCGCCGCGAGGAACGACAATCGCCCGCCGAAGCAGAAGCCGATCGTGAACAGCCGCTCGGTCGCCTGGGCTGAGCTCTCGCGCAGGTAGGCCGCGCCGGCCAGCACGTCGGCCGTCAGCCCGGCAAGCGTCGTCGCGTCCACGTGTTCGTGGTACTCGAAGCCGGGCGGCCGATCGAGCGTCGCGCCGACGGTCCGCCCGAAGTAGTCGATCGCCAGCGCCCGGTAGCCGTGCTCGGCGAACCGGCAGGCGAGCTCCTCGTAATAGGGGTGCAGGCCGCGCACGTCGGGCAGGATCAGGACGGTCGCCTGAGCGTCGCCATCCGGCGCAGCCTCGAAGGCGCCGAATCTCGTGCCGTCGGACGACTCGAGCACGAGGCGGCCGCTGGCACCGACCGCGCGGGGACCGGCAAGAAGTGGCGGGCTGGCGTTTCGGTCGTAGCACATCAGGCGTCGTCCTCTTTCGCGGCGTCCTCGTCGTCGGCGCGCCGAGTTCCGCCCTGGGCCGGCGGCGTCCACGCGTAGTCGGAGTACTTCAGTTGGCGCTGCTGGAGGTCGGTGAGGCGATCCTGCTCGGAGCGCGCCAAGTCGAGCTCGTACTCACGCTCATCGGCCTCGACCTCGGCCGGCGTGGCGGGCGGCGCCGCAGGCTCCTCGGAACCGGAGTCGCCACCGAAGAGCCGCTTCAGGAAGCCCATGGTTCGGTCATCGTGCCACAGGGCGTCATGCGGATGCTTCCGGCGGATCAGGACGTACAGCAGCAAGCGTGGCCGCGGCGCAATTCGTCAGGATCCGTTCATCGCCACGCTCGCTGATCCTCCCGTGATCCCCTCGGAGCATCAAGGCGGCCTGGCAATGGCCAAGCACGCCACCGAGTAACAACACGCCGTGTGACGTGACCGCGATTGACTCGGAGGCCAGGGCTGTGAGTCACCGCTGACACAGTCTTCGGACAGCCGTGCATGACTGCTCTCGAATCCGTGCGGATTCTGTATGGATCCGGTGGGAGCCACGCTCGTTCGTTGCCGGAATGTGCCACAGGTGAGACAAGCCGGCGGCGACGAACGCGCCCGTTCGGGGGTCACAGGACCCGCTGCTAGAATCCGCCCCTTATGGCAGCCCCCCTCGTCGTGCAGAAGTTCGGTGGGTCGTCACTCGCCGGCGCGGACCGCATCAAGCGGGTCGCCCGGCGGATCGCGCGCGAGCGCGCGGCCGGCAACGACCTGGTCATCGCGGTGTCGGCGATGGGCGACACCACCGATGAATTGCTCGGCCTCGCATCGGCCATCACCGAGGAGCCCGACCCCCGCGAGCTGGACATGCTGCTGGCGACCGGCGAGCACCAGAGCGCCACGCTCGTCTCGATGGCGCTGCACGCGCTCGGCGTGGCCGCCATCTCACTGACCGGCCCGCAGGCCGGGATCACCACGGACGGCCGCTACGGCAAGGCGCGCATCGCCAACATCGAGCCGCGTCGCGTGCGCCAGGAGCTCGACAACGGCAAGGTCGTGATCATCGCGGGCTTCCAGGGGCTCAGCGCCGAAGCGGTCGGCGACGATGAGATCACGACGCTCGGCCGGGGCGGGACGGATACGACGGCCGTCGCGCTCGCGGCGCGGCTCGGCGCCGACCGCTGCCAGATCTTCACCGACGTGCGCGGCATCTACACCGCCGACCCGCGCCTCGTCCCGAAGGCCCGTCAGCTGCCGGTCATCGGCTACGAGGAGATGCTCGAGCTGGCCCACCAGGGCGCCCAGGTCATGCAGACCCGCGCCGTCGAGCTCGGCTGGGTCAACGACGTCGTCATCGAGGTTCTCAGCTCGTTCGAGGACGCCCCCGGAACGCTCATCACGGAGGACCCGCTCGTGGAGCAGCGCAACAAGGTCCGCGGCCTGGCCCACGACCGGAACGTCGCCAAGGTCACGCTCGTCGAGGTGCCCGATCGGCCGGGCGTCGCGGCACTCGTCTTCGAACCGCTCGCGGCGGAGGGCATCAACGTCGATATGATCGTGCAGAACATCGGCCATCGCGGCGCGACCGACCTGTCGTTCACGATCTCGCAGGTCGAGCTTGCCCGGGCGAAGCGGCTGCTCGAGCCGATCGTCCGCGACCTCGGCTTCCGCGAGATCACCACCGACACCTCGGTGGCGAAAGTGTCGATCGTCGGGGCGGGGATCCAGAACGCGCCGGGCTACGCTGCGCGCATGTTCCGCACGCTTGCCGATGCCGGGGTCAACATCGAGATGATCTCGACATCGGAGATCCGGATCACCACGATCATCGCCGAGGACGCGCTCGAGACTGCGCTCCAGGCGCTCCACGCCGCCTTCGAACTGGAACGGCCGGAGACCGTCGAAGCCGCGGCGGCCGGCTGACGTCGTGGCGCCGCCCTTCCTCTCGCGCCAGGAGCGCTTCGCCGTCGTCGGCTCGACCAACGATGTCGTGCGCGGCTGGCTGGCCGACGGGACGCCCGAGGTGTGCCTCGCGGTCGCCGACGAGCAGGCGGCGGGACGCGGCCGAAATGGCCGGTCGTGGCAGGCGCCTCCCGGCGCTGCGCTGCTGCTGTCCGTGGGCTTCCGCCCCGACTGGCTGGAGCCGGCGCAGGTCTGGCGGCTGGCCGCCACGGTCTCGCTGGCCATGGCCGACGCCGCTGAGGAGGTGGCCGGCCTGCCGGACCGGGCGATCACGCTCAAGTGGCCGAATGACCTCTATGCCAGGGGAGCCGACGAGGAACCCCGCAAACTGGCAGGGGTCCTCGGCGAGACCGACGGCCTCGGCGGACACGACCCGCGGGCCGTGATCGGGATCGGGGTCAACACCGACTGGCCGGCCGATGCGTTCCCGCTCGAGCTGGCGGGGACGATGACCTCGCTGCGGGAGGCCGGTCTCGGCCGTCCGATCGACCTCGCCATGCTGCTCGACGCATTCCTGTCGCGCCTGGAGGTGCGCATCGAGGCGCTGCGCGGCGGGCGCTTCGACGTCGCCGACTGGACCGAGCGCCAACTCACCACGGGCCACGACGTGGAGCTCGAGCAGCCGGACGGAACGCGAACACGCCACCGAGCGCTGGGCGTCGACGTCCGCAGCGGCGGGCTCGTCATCGAGGACCCCGAAGCCGACGCCGGTGAGCGCATCGTCCACGTCGGCGAGATCCGTCGGGTGCGCCTGACGGATGGCGCGCAGGTCACGGTGTAACGAAATGGCGCGCCGCGCGATCTGGAACACGGACCAGCCGGAGGAGGCGGGTCCACCCCGCATCACGCACCTCGATCGCGACCGTGCGCTCGTGGCTGCCGCGCGGATCGACCCGGCCCGGTTCGAGGCCCTGTACCGGAAGTACCTCGCCCAGGTGTACAGCTACGCGTACTACGAGCTCGGCGACCATCACGACGCCGAAGACGCCACCGAACGCACGTTCGTGGCCGCGCTGACGAACCTCCACCGGTTCGAGGAGCGCGCGCGCCCCGAGGACGGCCAGGGCGCATCGACATTCCGTGTCTGGCTGTTCCGGATTGCCCGGAACGTCGTCGCCGACCGCCAGCGTGCCCGCTACCGCCGGCCGGAGGAGGGGCTCGAGGCCGCAGCGACGCTCGCGGACGGTGCCGCAGACCCGGCCGCCCAGGTCGCCCGCCGCGACGAGGCGAGCGCCGCGTGGCGCGCGATCGAACGGCTGCCGGGCGACCGGCGACGGGCGATCATCCTGCGCTTCGTGGACGAGATGTCGACGACCGAGATCGCCGGCGTGCTTGGCCGTTCCGAAGGCGCCGTCCGTGTCCTGATCCATCGTGCGCTGCGGTCCGTCGCCCGGGACCTCGACGAGGGGAGTCGGTGACCGCCGGCGCGACGCGCGACGGCGGAGAGATCGAGGCGCTCGTCACCGATCGATATCTCGAATCGCTGCTTGCGCTCGGACTCAACGAGCCATCCCAAACCCCGGCAGCGGGGAGCATCGTCGACCGTCTCCAGCCGCAGGTCCGCCTCGCGTCGGAGCGCCTGGCGCGCGAGGCACCGCGCTACCACCCGTCCTTCCGCTTCGAGGAGCGCGTCGCGCTCCGGCTGGCGGAGATCGCCGCGTCGATGCGCGTTCGGGAGGCGGCCGGTGGCGAAGGCACGGTCGTCCCCATCGGCCTGCCGGACGCTGGAACGCCCGACCCGGACGACCTGCTCTTCGACGGCCCGCTCGACGACCGGCCGGATCGCGTTCGGCCGCTGCTGATCGGCGGGGCGCTCACGTCGGCAGCGCTGTCGCTGGCCGGGGCCGCGTTTGCCGTGTGGTGGCGGACCCGACCCGGAACGACGCCAATGGAACGTGCCGTGCGCGCGGTGGGGCGGGGGAGGCCTGCCTGATGCCGCCGATCAAGCTGCCGTCGTTCCGCTCGCGACGCAATGTCCACCAGCCCGACCTGTGGACGAAATGCCCTTCGTGCGAGGAGATGCTGTTCAACAAGCAGCTGGACAAGGCCAACCGGGTGTGCCCCGTGTGTGGTCACCACTTCCGGCTGGCCGCTCCCGCCCGCATCGAGCAGCTCACCGACCAGGGCTCGTGGCAGGAGCGCGACGCCGGGCTCCAGTCCGTCGACGCGCTTGGCTTCGTGGACCAGAAGGCGTACCCGGATCGCCTGACCGCGGCCCAGACCGCGACCGGGCTGCGCGATGCCGCCGTGTGGGGCACGGCCGCCATCGGCCACACCCGGACCGCGCTCTGCGTGATGGATTTCGGGTTCATGGGCGGCTCCATGGGCGCCGTCGTGGGCGAGAAGGTGACCCGCGCCGCCGAGCACGCGCTTGTCGCCCGGATCCCGCTCGTGGTCGTCTCGTCGTCCGGCGGCGCGCGCATGCAGGAGGGGACGTTCTCCCTGATGCAGCTCGCCAAGACGCTCGCGGCGATCGAGCGCCTGCGGGCGGCGGGCGTGCCCTTCATCAGCGTCCTGACCGACCCGACGACGGGCGGGGTGTTCGCCTCGTACGCCGCCGTGGGCGACGTCAACATCGCCGAACCGAACGCGCTCATCGGCTTCGCCGGCGCCCGCGTCAGCGCGGGAACGATCGCCCAGGAATTGCCGCCCGGGTTCCAGCGCTCCGAATTCCTCTTCAGCCACGGCTTCATCGACCGTGTCGTGCCCAGGGCGGACCTGCGCGACGAGCTCAGCCGGCTGCTCCGCCTGCTGCGACCCGCCGAGCTGCCCGAGAACGGCCAGGACGGCGACGTGCTCGCCGGACTGCCGGCATTCCGGCCACTGTCGTTCCTCAGCGATCTCGCCGACAAGGTGGCGGAGGCGGGCAGCAACGGCTCGGAGCCCGTGGAGCTGCCCGATCAGGCTGAGGGCGACCGGCGCGACGAGGTGTGGGGCCGCGTCCAGCTGGCGCGCAACCTGCGCCGGCCGCGCACGCTCGAGTTCGTCGACCTGATGGCGACCGACTTCATGGAGCTGCACGGCGACCGGCTGTTCGGGGACGACGAGGCGATGGTCACCGGTCTGGCCTCGCTCGACGGCCGGGTCATCGCCGTCATCGGCCAGCAGAAGGGCGCCGATACCGACGAGAACATCCGGCGCAACTTCGGGATGCCGCACCCGGAGGGCTACCGCAAGGCGATGCGGATCATGGAGCTCGCCGAGCGCTTCGGTTTGCCGATCGTCACGTTCGTCGACGTGCCCGGTGCCCATCCCGGCGCGGAGTCCGAGGAGCGCGGCATCGCCGAGGCCATCGCGCGCTCGGTCGCGATGATGACGCGCCTGCGCACGCCGATCGTGACCGTTATCACGGGGGAGGGAGGCTCCGGCGGCGCCCTGGCCATCGCCGTGGGGGACGTGGTGATCGCCCTCGAGAACGCCGTGTATTCGGTGATCAGCCCCGAGGGTTGCGCCTCGATCCTGTGGCGCACCGCGGACGAGGCCCCGGCCGCTGCCGTCGCGATGCGCATGACCGCCGCCGAGCAGCAGGCCCTGGGCGTGATCGACATCGTGGTGCCCGAGCCTGCGGGAGGGGCCCACGATGACATCCCGGAGACCGCGCGCCGGCTGCGGGCCGTGATCGTGGCCCAGCTCGATGCCCTCACGCCGGTGCCGATCGACGGTCTCCTCGAAGCGCGCTATCGGCGGTATCGCGACCTCGGGCCGTACACTGCTGTCGAAGCGCCGACGACCGCGGCCCCGGTCAGCAAGGGACTGGCCGAGCGGCTGCGCGACCTGGTCGGTTCCGGCCGCTGGCCCATGGCGGTCGCACCCGGTGTTCGCTCGCGCGACGAGCCGCCGGCCAACGAGGAGGTCTAGGGAGTGCCGGAGCTGCGCCCGATCGATGATTCCGCTGCGGACGGCCATGCCGCCGACCATGCGGCGATCGATCGTCTCGCGAGCGAGCTGCTCCCGGCGCTCATCGCCAAGCTCGGCGCAACCGGGCTCGGGGAGCTCGAGGTTCGCCAGGACGGCTGGCGCGTCCGGCTCCGCCGTCCGGCCGACAGCGTGGTGCGCGGTGAACGGCGCTCACCCGGCGCGGCGCGGTCGCAGCCTGGTCACTCCGGCCACGGCCACGGTCCGCTGCCAACCGAGGGCACCCGCCAGGCCCGCGCTGCGGCGAGCACCAACGGCTCCGGCCCGGGTGGGCACGTTGCGGTCGGTCCCGGCCGCGGCACCAGTGCAGACGTCCCGTCCGATGGCCCGGCCATGGCCGTCTCGCCCGCCGTCGGCATGTTCCGGCCGGACCCCGATAGCACGGCCGGGCGGCGTGTCCGCGCCGGTGACCGGCTGGGCGTCGTTGACATGCTGGGCGTGCCCCACGAAGTCGTCTCGCCGGTGGATGGGATCCTGGGCGAGCAGCTGGTCGACGGTGGCGAGGCCGTCGAATACGGGCAGGAGCTGGTCGTGATCGAGTTCGCCGAAGCCCCGGCAACGGAGGCCTGAGCGGTGTTCCGCAAGATCCTGATCGCGAATCGGGGCGAGATCGCCCTCCGGATCCTCCGTGCGTGCCGCACGCTCGGGATCGAGGCGGTCGTCGTCTACAGCGAGGCCGATCGCGAGTCGCTGCCGGTCCAGCTGGCCGACGAGGCGATCTGCATCGGGCCGGCCGACGCCCGTCGTTCGTACCTTTCGGCACCCGCCGTCATTTCCGCCGCGCTCGTGACCGACTGCGACGCGATCCACCCCGGCTACGGCTTCCTCTCGGAGGACGAGGGCTTTGCCGACGTCGTGGCGGCGCACGGCCTCACGTTCATCGGCCCACCGGCCGAGGTGCTGGAGCGGTTCGGGAGCAAAGAGGCCACGCGCCGCCTGCTCGGCTCGCATGGTCTGCCGACGATCCCCGGATCGGACGGCATGCTGCGGGACGACCTGCACGCACTCGGCGAGGCCGACCGCATCGGCTACCCGGTGTTGATCAAGCCATCGGCCGGCGGCGGCGGCAAGGGGATGCGCATGGTGCGCACGCCGCGGGAGCTCGAATCCGCGCTGCGCGTCTGCCGCTCCGAGGCGAAGGCAGCCTTCGGCGACGACTCGCTGTACCTCGAGAAGTGGCTCGACGAGAACCGCCATGTCGAGGTCCAGGTGGCGATCGACCGCTACGGCCACGGCGTGCACATGTTCGAGCGCGACTGCTCGGTCCAGCGCCGCCACCAGAAGATCATCGAGGAGGCACCGACGCCGGCCCTCTCGCAGCAGGCCCGTGAGGACCTCGCGGAGCGAGCGATCCGGGCCGTCGTCGCGGCCGGCTACGAGAACATCGGCACCCTCGAGTTCCTCGTCGATCGCGATGACAAGCCGTACTTCATCGAGATCAACTGCCGCGTGCAGGTCGAGCATCCCGTGACCGAGATGCTGACCGGCATCGATCTCATCGCGACGCAGATCCGCATCGCGGCGGGGGAGCCGCTGGGGTTCTCGCAATCGGACGTCACGCTGCGCGGGCACGCGATCGAATTCCGCATCAACGCGGAAGACCCGGCCTACGAGTTCCGCCCGGCGACCGGCGTCGTCGAGCGCTATCACGCCCCGGGCGGCCCAGGGGTGCGCATGGACTCGCATCTGTACGAGGGCTACGAGGTGCCGCCGTTCTACGACTCGCTCCTCGGCAAGCTCATCGTGTGGGGACCGGACCGTCAGGCGGCCATCGCGCGGAGCCACGTGGCGCTTGAGGAGCTGCTCATCGAAGGGCTCACGACCAACGTGACGATCCACCAGGCGCTGCTCGGCAACGAGGCTTTCCTCGAGGGCCACATGACCACCAACGTGCTCGACCGCGTCGGCGCCGCGGCATTCCTGGCCGCGGCTGCGCGCTCGTGACGGCGGCTCCGCCGCCGGCATCCGGCCGCGGAATGGGTGCAGGGTGTGGAACATTCCGAGCGCGGACCCCCGTCCCAGACGGCATGCTGGTGACGTTCCCCAAGCCCCGGAGTGATTCGTGACCGAAACCGCCACCTCCACGGACGCGCTGGCCACGGCCGGCACCGTCCACACGACGCGCGAGATCGAGGCGCTCATCCCGCACCGCTGGCCCTTCCTGCTCGTGGATCGGATCGTCGAGTACGCCCCGGACGAGAAGCGGATCGTCGGGATCAAGAGCGTGACCGCGACCGAGTGGTTCTTCCAGGGCCACTTCCCGGGCCTGCCCGTCATGCCCGGCGTGCTCCAGGTCGAGGCGCTCGCGCAGACCATGGCGGTCTACGTCGCGAAGCAGCCAGGGTTCGGCGACCGGCTGGGACTGTTTGCCGGGATCGACGACGTCCGCTTCAAGCGGATCGTGGTTCCGGGCGACACGCTCCGGCTCGAGGTCACCATGGAGAAGCTCGGGAGCCGCTTCGGCAAGGGCCGCGCGGTCGCCACCGTCGACGGCGAGGTTGCCTGCGAAGGCGTCTTGAGTTTCATCATCCCGTCGGCGGATGCACTTCGATGACGCGCATCGCCGCGTTCAGCGATGTCCACGGCAACCTGTCCGCGCTCGAGGCCGTGCGGGCGGCGGTGGCCAAATCGTCGCCCGATGTCGTCATCGTCGCCGGTGACCATGCGATCAACGGCCCGAACCCCGCCGAAGCGGTCGACGCGCTGCGTGAGCTCGAGTCGACGGGTGCGCTCATCGTCCAGGGCAACACCGATATCGCCGTGGCCGATTTCGACTACGCCGCCGCCTTCCCGCAGTTCACCGATGGGATCCCCGACGCGATGGTGGCCGCGGCCGAGTGGGCGCACGAGGCGCTCGGCCCCGAACGGGTCGACTGGCTGCGCCGCCTGCCTGCCGAGCGGCGCATCCGCACCGATGACGACACGCTGGTGCTGGCGTGTCACGCATCGCCCGGCTCGCAGACCGCCGGGTTCGATCAGTCGCTCGACCCGACGGTCGTGATCGAGCGCGTGGCGCGCACCGATGCGCGGGTGATCGTGTGCGGCCACACCCATCTTCCGGACGTCCGCGATCTCGGCTGGAAGCTCATCGTCAACGACGGGTCGGCCGGCTACATCTTCGACGGCGATCCGACCGCGTCGTGGGCGCTCATCGACCTCGCGGGCGGCGAGGTGACGACCGAGATCCGGCGCGAAGAGTTCGACGCCCTCGGTGTCGCCAATGCGATCTCGGCGCGCGGCTTGCCCGGCGACGTGTACCGCGCGGCCACCGTGCGGACCGGAAAGCTGGTGCGCTGATGGCGGCCGATCGTCGTCGGGTCGTGATCACCGGCATGGGCCTCATCACGGCACTCGGCAACGACCTCGAGTCGAACTGGGCCGCGATGCTGGAGGGTCGCTCCGGGATCCGCCGGATCGAGGCGTTCGATCCGTCCCGCGTCGACTCGAAAATCGCCGGGGAGGTGCGCGACTTTGATGCGAGCAACGTGCTCGACCGCAAGGAGCTGCGGCGAACCGACCGCTACATCGCGTTCGGCCTCGTTGCTTCACGGCAGGCGATGGACCAGGCCGGGCTGCCGGCGCGGCTCGAGGGGGACGAGGCCGAGCGAACGGGCGTCATCCTCGGAACGGGACTCGGCGGCGTCGGCACGCTCGTGGACGGCATCACCATCAACGCCTTGCGCGGCCCCGACCGGATCAGCCCGTTCCTGGTGCCGATGGGGATCCCGAACGTCGGTGCGGGCCAGGTCGCGATCAACTTCGGCATGACCGGCCCGAACTTCACGACGGTGTCGGCCTGCGCGACCGGCGGGCACGCGATCGGCGAAGCCACCGAGACGATCATCCGCGGCGACGCGGACGTCATGATCGCCGGCGGCACGGAGGCCGGGATCTACGAGCCGATGGTCGGCGGGTTTGCGTCCATGCGTGCGCTCTCAACGCGCAACGACGATCCCGAAGGTGCCTCGCGGCCGTTCGACAAGGGCCGCGACGGGTTCGTGATCGGCGAGGGCTGCGGGGTGGTGGTGCTCGAGGCGCTCGAGCATGCCGAGGCTCGCGGGGCGACGATCTTCGCGGAGGTCTGCGGCTACGGCGCGACGGCCGACGCATCGCACATCACGCTGCCTGCCCCCGGCGGTATCGGCGCCGTTCGGGCCGCCCGTCGTGCGCTGGAGAAGGCGGGCATGACGCCTGACCAGATCGACCACGTCAACGCCCACGCGACGTCGACCCCGGAGGGCGACAAGGCGGAGCTGCAGGCGATCCGCGCGATCTTCGGCGAGCGCGCCGGGGAGGTCCCGGTCACCGCCAACAAGTCGATGATCGGGCACACGCTGGGCGCCGCCGGGGCGATCGAGGCGATCGTCACCGTCATGACCATGCGCGACGGGTGCATCCCGCCGACGATCAACCTGGACGATCCGGACGACGCGGCCGAAGGACTCGACCTGACGCCCAACATGGCGGCGCGCCGCGACGTCAGCACCGCGATCAGCAACTCGTTCGGGTTCGGTGGCCAGAACACGGCGATCGTTTTCCGGCGGTGGGACGCGTGACCGAGTACATCCTTCCTGATCCCGCGCGAGACGGCGAGGCGAGCGAGGTCGCCGGGGCCGGAGCCGAGGTGGAGATCGAGCTCGAGGCTCCCGAGTCCGCCGGCGAGCTGTCCGAACCGGTTGCCGAGGCCGACCTGCTGGCACTCATCGACCGGCTCGCGGGTCTGCTCGACCGATCGGATCTGACCGAGCTGGAGGTCGAGGCGGGCGGCACGGGACTCGTGCTGCGCAAGCCGATCGCCATCGCGGCTTCGGCCGCAGCCGCGGGCACGGCCACGGCGGCCCCCGAAGCCCTCGCGCCGGCGGCGACCGCGCAGGCACCCCCGCCGGTTGCCCGCCCGGCGATCACCGCACCGCTGACGGGCATCTTCTACGCGTCGCCGGCTCCGGGTTCGGCACCGTACGTGCAGGTGGGCGGCGAGGTCGCGGTGGGGCAGGTCATCGGCCTGATCGAGGCCATGAAGCTGTTCAACGAGATCAAGTCCGATCTCGCGGGCCGCGTCGTCAAGGTCGTCGCCGAGAGCGGCGCGCTCGTCAAGGCCAGGCAACCATTGATCGAGGTGGAGCCGCTGTGACCGCCCCCCGCTACGCCCACGTGACCGGCTGGGGACGCTATGCGCCGGCCCAGGTCCTGACCAACGCCGACCTCGAGCGGATGGTCGACACGAACGACGAATGGATCCGCACGCGCACCGGCATCCGCGAGCGACGCGTGGCGGCCGCCCACGAGACCACCGCGTCGATGGGCGCCGTGGCGGCACTCCGGGCGATTCGCACCGCCGGCCTCGAGCCGGACGACGTCGACCTGATCCTGCTTGCGACGCTGACGCCCGATTACTGGATGCCGTCCACCGCGGCCCTGGTCAAGGAGGCGATCGGCAACACGCGCGCGTCGGCGTTCGACGTGATGGCTGCGTGCTCCGGGTTCGTCTATGCGTTCGCGACCGCCCAGGCGTACATCACCAGCGGGCTCGCCAGGCACGTGGTGGTGATCGGGGCCGAGCTCCTGACGCGGTTCCTGGACTACACCGACCGGAGCACCTGCATCCTGTTCGGCGATGGTGCGGGAGCCGTCGTTGTCTCGGCGAGCGAGGAGCCGGGCGGCTCGCTCGGGATCGAGATGACGACCGACCCGCAGGGTGCCTACATGATCTGGTTGCCGGCCGGCGGGTCGAAGGCGCCGCCCTCGGCCGGAACGATTGGGCGCGGCGAGCACTTCGTCCGGATGGAGGGCAACGCGACCTACCGCTTCGCGACGAAGACGATGGCGACCACGGCCCTCGAATCGATCCGGCGGTCCGGCCTGCAGCCGTCCGACATCGACCTGTTCATTCCGCACCAGGCCAACATCCGGATCATCGAAGCGGTCGCCAAGGGCCTCAGCCTGCCGATGGACCGCATGTACATCAACCTCGACAGGTACGGCAACACGTCGGCGGCGTCGGTGCCGATCGCCCTCGCCGAGGCCGTCAACGAGGGCCGTGTGCAGGTCGGGGACCACGTCACGATCGTGGCATTCGGTGCCGGGTTCACGAGCGGCGCCGTGACCCTCCAGTGGACGGCCGACCCGGCCCGCGGGGCGATCGGGGAGGCGGCTGTCGATCCGAGCGATGTCCACGTCCGCCTGCCGGTCGACTGGGACTCGGTCGACCCGATCCCGCCCGCCCTTGCCGAGCTGATGAACCGGCCCGGCCCGGTCGACGTCCCGCTCGACGACGTCGTGCCGGGCGAACCCGAGGACGCACGCCAGCCCGTCGGCAGCTGAGGGAGGAGCCCACATGATCGATCTCGCGGGGAAGGTCGCCCTGATCACCGGAGGTTCGCGCGGGATCGGCCGCGCCATTGCCCTGCGCCTGGCGGGCCAGGGCGCGGACGTCGCCTTCAGCTATCGCGGCAACGCTGACGCGGCGAAGGCTACCGTGGCCGACCTCGAGGCGCTGGGCCGCCGGGCGGTCGCGATCCAGGGCGACGTGCGCGACCCGGAGTCGGCGGACGCGGTGGTCAAGGCAGCGCTCGAGGCGTTCGGCAAGGTCGACATCCTCGTGAACAATGCCGGCATCACCCGCGACGACCTGATCATGCGGATGAGCGAGGAGAACTGGCGGGACGTCCTCGAAACGAACCTGTTCGGGGCGTTCTGGACGACCAAGGCGGTCACTCGCCCCATGCTCAAGGCGCGCGCGGGGCGGATCGTCAACATCACGTCCGTCTCGGGCCAGGCCGGCCAGATGGGCCAGGCCAACTACTCGTCGGCGAAGGCCGGGCTGATCGGGCTGACCAAGGCCACCGCTCGCGAGCTGGCCTCGCGCGGGATCACGGTGAATGCGGTGGCCCCGGGGTTCGTCCTGACCGAGCTGACCGAGAGCCTGCCCGAGGAGCTCAAGGCGCAGCTGATCGATCGCACGCCGCTCGGCCGTTTCGGCACCACGGAGGAGATCGCGGCCGCCGTCGCGTTCCTCGCCAGCGACGAGGCCTCGTACATCACGGGCCAGGTCCTGGCGGTCGATGGCGGGCTCGTGATGATGTAGGCCCTCGTCGGCCGTCGCGGTGTAGGCTCGGACGATGCGCATCGAGCAGTACGTCATCGAGGGACTGGGACACCTGTCGACGCTCCTCGTCGATGACGAGGCGGGCGTCGCCGCCGTGGTCGATCCACGGCGCGATGTCGACGTCTACGTCGACGCGGCGCGCGAGCGCGATCTGCGGATCACCGAGGTCCTCGAGACCCATCTCCACAACGACTACGTGTCGGGCGGGCGCGAGCTCGCCGCACTGACGGGCGCGACGCACCGGATCGGCGCCGGCGCGCAGCTCCAGTACGAACACCGGCCGGTGCGTCACGGCGAGACGTTCGACGTGGGCGCGTTGCGCTTCACCGCGCTCGAGACGCCCGGCCACACGCCCGAGCACGTCAGCTACGCGGTGGCCGACACGAGCCGGGCGGACGAGCCGGTGCTGCTCATGACCGGCGGCTCGCTGCTCGTGGGCGCGGTGGGCCGGACGGACCTGCTCGGCGCCGAGCACGCGCTGCCGTATGCCCGCGACATGCACCGATCGCTCCACGAGGTGCTGCTGCCCCACGAGGACTTCGTGGGCGTGTACCCGACCCACGGCGCCGGCTCGCTGTGCTCGACCGGGATCGCGTCGACGCCGTTCTCGGCGATCGGCTTCGAGCGGCGGCACAACGCGCTGCTCGCCCCGATGGACGTCGAGACGTTCGCGCAGGCGCTGCTCTCCGGCCAGCCGACGTTCCCGCGCTACTTCGCCCGGATGCGGCCGACGAACCAGGCAGGCCCGCGGTTGCTCGGCCCGGTCATCCCGGCGTCACAGCCGATGGCGCTCGAGCAGGTCCGGGCGGAGATGGACCTGGGCGCATTGATCGTCGACGCACGACCGCCGACGTCGTGGACGTCGGGGCATGTGCCCGGGTCGGTGTCGATCCCCGTCGGGTCCTCGTTCGGGACGTGGCTGGGCTGGGTCGTGGACGCGGACCGACCGACGATCCTCATCCTCGAAGACCCCGGCGATGCGGACTACCTGCTTCGGCAGGCGTACCGGATCGGCCACGAGTCGATGCTGGGTCACCTGGCGGGCGGGTTCCGCACGTGGGTGGGCGCGGGCCTTCCGGTCGAGACCACCGGAGCGATGACGGTCGACGAGCTGGCCGGCGCCCTTGGCGGTGATCCGGAGGAGGCACCCTTCGTGCTGGACGTCCGCCAGGCCAGCGAGTTCGCCGCGGGTCACGTGCTGGGCGCGCGCCACCTGACCGCCGGCAGCCTCCCCGAGGAGCTGGCCACGCTGCCGCGCGACAAGCCGATCGCCGTGATGTGCGCGTCGGGCTACCGCTCGTCCGTGGCTGCCTCGCTGCTGGATGGGGCCGGGTTCGACAACGTGGCGTGGGTCGCGGACGGCGTGCCGGCCTGGCAGGCCGCCGGCTACGACGTGGAGATGGGCGCGGACGAGTAGGCCGAGCCAGGGCCCCCAGGATCCCGTCGCCCTCACGCTCGCGGGCGGCGAGCGGCATGGCCCCGTGCGAATCGTGCCCATTCATGCCACGAGGACGAGGCCGGATGCGAAGGACCGCCTGAGATGTTCCATAGCGCCGCCATTCATGCCAGGGCGTGAAGTCGGCCATTAGCGGACGGGTCGAGGTCGCTAATCGCCTCGTTCCAGCGGGCAGCACGAATGGGTGAGGTACATGACCGGTCAACTGCATTGTGGGCTGGCCTGTCATCGCAACTTCCGCCGCGACGGAAGTACGGAGGTACTCCCCCGAGGCAGTACCGACGACCCCCCATGTGTGGGGTCGGTCCGGTGGGACGATGCGCCCGTGAGCTCACCCCGGACCCGTCCAGACGAATCGGGATCCGGCGGACCGTCCTCGGGTGCGCACCAGACGGGACGCCCGCCCCTGTTTCAGCGTTGGTTCGGACCGGGTGCGCCCGAGCCCGACATCTCGGCGCCCTTCGAACGGCCACGGCCCTCCTCGTTCGAGGTGACGAGCGCGTCCTGGACCGACACCGAGACCCCGGAGGAGCCACCTGCGACGGGTCACCTCGAGAGTCTGCTCGGCATCGCCGAGCGCCTCGCCTCGACCCATGACCGCAGCGAGCTCCTGCGCGTGATCGTCGAGGAGACCAGGGCGGCCCTGCGCGCGGACTACGTCACCATCCGCATCCTCGACGGCGACCAACTTCCGGTGCGGGCCTACGCGGGCATCGACAGCGAGCTCGCCCCGCGCCTCCCCGTGTTCCGGCGCGACGAGGGCTGGTTCGGCGAAGTCCTGCGGACGAGCCGTCCGGTCGCGTTGCGCGACGCTCGCGAGACGCGCCGCGAGGACACCTACGGGCGCTACGCGGGGATCCTCGACTTCGCCGGCGACATCATCGCCCCGCTCATCCGCCACGACCGCGTGATCGGCGCCCTTGCCGCGGTCACCATCGAACCGCGCGAGTGGAGCGAGAGCGACATCACGTTCATCACGACCGTCGCCACGCACGCGTCCATCGCCCTCGTCAACGCCGAGCTCTTCGAGCAGACCGAGGCACGGGCCGCCCAGCTGGCCGTCCTCCAGGCCGCCTCGGCGCGGATGAACCGCGAGAACACGGTCGAACAGGTGGGGCGGGCGATCGTCGAGGAGACCCGCAGCATCATCGATTACCACAACGCCCGCGTGTACCTGGTCGAGCCCCTCGGTGACGTTGTCCCCATCGCCTTCGAGGGCGTGGTCGGGACCTATGACGATGTGGACTTCGAGCTCCTGCGCTGCAAGATGGGCGAGGGTTTCACGGGTTGGGTCGCGCTTCACGGCGAGCCGCTCCTCGTGAACGACGCGAACGCCGACCCGCGCGGCGTGTCGATCGCCGGGACCGACGACGTCGATGAATCGATGCTCGTCGTCCCGATGCGCTACGACCGGACGATCGTCGGCGTGATCACGCTGTCGAAACTCGGGCTGGGCCAGTTTGGCCCGGAGGACCAGCGGCTGCTGTCGATCCTGGCCGATCAGGCGGCGACCGCGCTCGAGTCGGCGCGACTGCTCGCCCGATCGCAGGACCTCGCCGGCGAGCTCCGCCGGCTGCTCGACATGAGCAGCCAGCTGTCGGGCAGCCTCGACCCGCGCCAGGTCGCGAACCTCATCGCCCGTCACGTCGCCGACGCGCTGGGCTTCGAAGAGTGCGCGATCAGCTACTGGGATCGGGCACGGGGTCGCGTCGTGTCGCTCGGCTATTACCCCGAGTCCGCGATCGAGACGCTCGAACCGTTCTTCGAGGTGTCGGGCTATCCCGAGACGGTGCGCGTCCTCGAACGGCAGGAAGTCGCGATCATCGACGCAGAGGATCCGACGGCGGATCCCGGCGAGGTGGCGCTGCTCCGCCGCGACGGCAAGCGCGGCCTGCTCATGCTGCCGCTCGTCGCGAAGGACCAGTCCATCGGGCTGGTCGAGCTATTCGCGACCACGCCCGTCCAACTCACCGATCAGCGCCTGCAGCTGGCGCGGACGATGGCCAACGAGGCGGCCATGGCGCTGGAGAACGCGCGGCTCTACGAGGACGCCCGCAACCTCGCCGACCATGACCCGCTGACCGGCTTCTACAACCACCGGTTCGTGCACGAGCGCCTCGGCGAGGAGGTCATCCGGGCACAGCGGAACCGCAGGCCGCTGAGCATGCTCATGCTCGACCTGGACGACTTCAAGCTCGTCAACGACACGTTCGGCCACCTGTTCGGCGACCGGGTGCTCACGTGGACGGCCGAGCTGATCCGGTCCACCTTGCGCGGGTCGGACATCCCGGCGCGCTACGGCGGCGACGAGTTCGCGATCATCCTTCCGGAGACCGACCACGACGAGGCCGCCCGGGCAGCCGAGCGGATCCTCGAGGCGTTCCGCTCCAGGGCATTCGTCGGCGAGCAGCGCGGGCCGGTTCCGATCAGCGCATCCATCGGCGTCGCGACGTACCCGCAGCACGGTCGCACGCCCACGGAACTCATCGCTGCCGCCGACAAGGCGCTGTACACGGTCAAGCACGACGGTGGTCACGACGCCGCGGTCGCGGCCGAATCCGCCGCCTAGTACGGAAGTACCACCCGGCAGGCGCGAGGAGTACCGCCGCCGGCCATGGACGCGCGCGGCCCGGCACGGCATGCTCCATACCGAACGTGCGCAGACCCATCGCGACCCCGACAGGGCCCACCGACCAGCACGATCGACGGATCGTGCGGTCGTGGTGGACCGTCGCCGGAATCTTCGTCGCACTCGGGCTCATCGCCGGCTATCGCCTGATCGCCGATGCGGGCAGCCCCCTCGACTGGCTGGTCCTCGTTCTGGTCGTCGCCGCGGGTGCGGCCGCGATCGTCCATCACAACGCGGTCGCGACGCTCGAGGCGGAGCGGCGGTCAGAGGCCGAATCGTTCGCCCGGATCCTGTCCGGGCTGTCGCGCTCGGTGTCCCCCGACGCGGTCGTCGACGCGATCGTCCAGGAGTTGGCGCAGGCCACCAACGCCGATCACGTGGTCATGGCCCGTCGGCGTCCCGGCGCACGCGTGCTGGACGCAACGCTGGTCAGTTCCCGACCGGGGCTGCGTGACTCCACGATCATCCTGCCGATCTCGGACCTCGAGGAGCGGATCGATCGCGCAGCCGTTGCCGTCCCGGTTCGGGCCGAGGCGGCGGTGGCCGTCGGGGCGCCCGGCGCCGGGGCGCCGAGCCAGCCGGCGGTGACCGTGGCGGACCATGACGAAGACTGGTCGGACGACCCGGACCTTGCACGCTCCGGCGATCCGGCGCAGCAGGCCGCCGACCGGATCGCCACCCGGGTGCGCCGGGCCTATGGCCTCCGCAACACGATCGCCGCGCCACTGGTGCCGGATGGCGCGATGGTCGGCGCCATCGTGCTGTCGCGGCGGGGTGCCGATCCATGGCCGGCCACCGCTCGCCGGCTCCTGGACGGCGCTGCCCGTGAGGCGTCGACCGCCTTGTCGCGTGCGTACTCGCACCGTGCCGCCGAGAAGCGCGCCTCGGTCGACGCGCTCACCGGTCTTCCCAATCGACGCTACTTCGACGAGTTCTGCGGGCTGCTTGCCCGGCGCCGCCGCGCCGACGACGCCGTGGGCGTGCTGATGATCGACATCGACCGCTTCAAGGATCTCAACGACCGTTTCGGCCACGCCGTGGGTGACGAGGTCCTTCGCGCAGTCGGTGGCGCGATCGTCACGGCCGTCCGCGACGACGACGTCCCGGCGCGTTACGGCGGCGAGGAGTTCGTCGTGCTGCTGCGCAACCCGAGCCGGTCGGTGGCCGTCGAGGTCGGCGAACGCGTGCGCAGGGCGGTCGGTGGGCTCGACCTCCTCGAGCACGGCGTGCCCGGCGTCAGCGTATCGGTCGGCGTTGCGGTGGCCAGCGTCCCGGACCAGCCGATCGACGAACTGCTGGCCGAGGCGGATGCCGCGCTGTACCGGGCCAAGCGCGCGGGCCGCGACCGGGTGGTGGCCGCCTAGGTCGAGCAGGCCGGAGGCGGCTACCATCCGCCTCGTGCCACGACGAGAACAGCTGATCGGCGCCGCGGCTGACGCCGGCGAACCCCTCGACACGCTGACCTACGAGGACGACGAGCTCGTCGACGAGGACCGCGGCGACGAGCGCCTGACCAACGGCGACCTCGCCCGGATGTTCCACGACATCGGCGACATGCTCGAGGTCAAGGGGGAGCTGCGGTTCAAGACGGTCGCCTACCATCGCGCCGCCGATGCGATCGGGCGCAGCCCGGTCGACCTGATCGCGGCGTTCCGCGAGGGCAAGGCGCCCAAGATCCCGGGGGTCGGTCCGGCGATCAGCGACAAGATCAAGGAAGTCGCCACGACCGGCGGGATGGCGTACTACGACAGGCTGCGGGCCGAGATCCCGCCAACCCTTGTCGAGATCATGCATATCCCCGGCGTCGGACCGAAGACGGTCAAGCAGCTCCACGACCAGCTCGGCGTGGAGTCCCTCGAGGACCTCAAGCGAGCCGCCGAGGCCGGCTCGCTGCGCGACCTGCGCGGCATGTCCAAGCGCACCGAGCAGCTCGTGCTCGAAGGCATCGCCCGGATCGAGGCAAACCCGCGGCGGATGCTGCTCAACCGGGCCGAGGCCACGATCGAGGGGATCGCCATGGCGCTGGAGGCGCTGCCCGGCGTTCGCTCCGTCGAGCAGGCCGGGTCGTTCCGCCGCAAGAAGGAGACGATCGGCGACCTCGACCTGCTCGTCGAGACCGAAGCGCCCGAACTCGTCCTCGACACGTTCACCGGCCTTGGCGTGGTGGACCAGGTCCTCAACCGTGGGGGACACAAGGCGGCCGTGCGCGTGCTTCGCGGCCCGCAGATCGACCTGATGGTGATGCCGCCCGACGAGGCGGGCACGTACCTCGTCCATTTCACGGGCTCCAAGGAGCACAACGTCAAGCTTCGGGCTCGCGCGCGCGACATGGGTTGGAGCCTGTCCGAGAAAGGCTTCCTGCGGATCGACCCCGAGACCGGCGAACCGCTCACCGGGGATGCCGCCGAGCTCCGGACCTTCGCGACGGAAGCGGAGGCGTACGCCTTCCTCGATCTGCCGTTCATCGAACCGGAGCTGCGCGAGGACGAAGGTGAGATCGAGGCCGCGCTCGCCGGCAGGCTGCCGCACCTGATCGAGCGGGGCGACCTGCGCGGCGACTGCCACACCCATTCCGAATGGTCCGACGGCGTCCACTCGATCGAGGTCATGGCCGAGGCGGCGCGCCGCCGAGGGTATGCCTACCAGGTCCTGACCGACCACTCGATGTCCCTCGCGATCGCCCGCGGCCTCGCCCCCGACCGCGTCGAGGAGCAGCGCTCGATCATCGCCCAGCTCAACACCCGCTTCGAGCAGGAGGAGCGGGAGGGCACGGCGCCGGCCGAGACGCCCTCCGAAGGGTTCCGGCTGCTGCACGGCTGCGAGCTCGAGATCCGGACCGACGGCAGGCTCGACTACGACGACACGCTGCTGGCCCGCTTCGATGTGGTCGTCGCGTCACTCCACGTCGGCCGTCGCCAGCCGCGCGACGAGTTGACGAAGCGGACGCTGACCGCGATCCACAGCCCGCACGTCGACATCATTGCCCACCCCTCGGGGCGCATGATCCAGACGCGTGACGATCTCGACCTCGACTGGGACACCGTGTACGCGGAGGCGGCGCGGACCGGGACCGCGCTCGAGATGAACGGCTCGCCACATCGGCTGGACCTGTCGGTCGAGCGCGCCCGGCGGGCCGTCGCGGCGGGCTGCATCCTGTCGATCGATTCGGATGCGCACAAGACGGCCGAGCTCGATTTCATCCGCTGGGGCGTGACCCAGGCCCGCCGGGCGTGGGTGGAGCCCCCGAACGTGCTGAACACGAGGAGCCGCGAGGACCTGCTGGCCTGGGTCGACGCAAAGCCCGACCGCGTGGCCGCATGAGCACCGTCGCGGCGTCACCCCCGGGGACGGGGCACGCCGGCGAGGGGCGCGCGTCCCGCATCGACCTGACACTGGCGGCGGTCACCGGGGTCGGCGTGTCGCGCCTGCTCGATGGTGACAGCGTGTGGCTGGTCGCCGGGTTGGTGCTCGCCGGCATGCTCCTCGGCGCGCTGCAGGTGCTGGCCGAGGACGATCCAGCGGCCGAGACGAGCGGCGTCCCGATCGAGGCGCTCATCCTTCCAGCGGTCGCGACGATCGCCTGTCTCGGTGCGATCCGGCTCGTGCCGTTCGGGCTCTGGCTGGCGCCGGCCCTGCTCGCGACCGGGCTGCTCGTCGAGCGCTGCCTCGCCATCGAGAGCGCGATCCTCGCCTCCCGCTCCGGCGCGGGTCCCGAGGACCGGACCGCGGTCCTGATCGCCACGCTCATCGTGGCGTTCCTCGCGTTCACGGGGGTCGCGGCACTCGTCCCGGGGGGCCTCGCTCGAGGAGGCGAAGGGACCGAGGGCGCGAACCTGACCATGCTCGCCGCAGCCGATGCCCTGGTCGCGTTCCTGCTCGGTTACCGCGTCGCCGCGCTCCGCGTGACGCGCCTGCGCGACGCCCTGTGGTCCGCGGCGACGTACGCGCTGGCGATCGCGATCGGAGCGGCGGCGCTGCGCGCCATGGAGATACCGCGCCTGATCGGACCGGCCCTGCTGACGCTCGTGTTCTACCTGTGGGATGCCTTCCACGGGGCGTCTGCGCGACGGCGCGACCGAACCTGGATCTGGCAGACCGTGCTGCTCGTGCTTCTCGGCCTGATCGTGGTCGCCTGGAACCGGCAGGCGCTGGGCTGACCGCGGCGCGTTCGCGCGCGATCGTTTGACGCGCTGTCGGATGGGTGCTAGAAAGTGGCGCCCTCGACACCCTCCCGAAAGGACGTTCGCACTCGTGACCTTCCCCGACATCGAGACGACCACCCAGCCGCCGGTCAACCTGACCCGCCAGAAGCGCCAGCTGGCCGAGCAGGCCATCGCCCAGGCGGCGGCCGCGCAGTGGGCGGATGCGGCTGAAACGAACCGCAAGCTGCTCGAGCTCGGCGCGGACGCCGAGGCCGAGAATCGCCTCGCCAAGGCGCTCTGGGAGCTCGGCGAGCTGGCCAGCGCGCGCGAGCACTACCAGACCGCCCTGTCACTCGACCCGACGAACCGCATTGCCGAGCGCAACATCGACCGGCTCAAGGTCCTCCTGGTCGCGGCGGGCGAGAAGACCGTCCCGGCCCTCGAGGGCAGCAAGGCGCCCGTGTCGATCTTCGTGGAGGAGACCGGCAAGACCGGCTTTGCCTATCTGACCGACCTCGCCGACCCCCGCCAGCTCGCCCAGGTGAATCCGGGTGACTCGGTGGAGCTGACGCCCGAGGGCAGCCGACTCGTTGCCATCAGCAACAGCGTGCGCATCGGCATCGTCGAGCCGCGCGTCGCGGCGCGCCTGCTCAAGCTCATGGCCGACGGCAACAAGTACGCGGCCGGCGTCACGTCGCTGGGCGACAAGGACGTCCGGATCATCATCCGCGAGATCTTCCAGGACCCGCGCAACTACGGGAAGGTGAGCTTCCCGACCGCAGCCAAGTCGACCGACCTGCGGCCGTACACGAAGGGCACCCTCGTCCGCGAGGAGATGGAGCTCGAGGAGGATCTCGAGGACGACGAAGAAGACGAGGAGATCGAGGACCTCGATCGCGTCCTGCCGCCCGAGTCGACCACGGAAGAGGCCTTCGAAGAGGAGCCGGACGAGCTCGAGGAGTCGTAGTCGGGCCGGTCCCGCGCTTGTCCGCGGGGCCGTCGAACGACCGCCGGGGTCGGCTACGATCGACCGATGACGGGCCGTCCCGGGCCGGGATCACTCGAGCCGCGCCACGCGCTCCCGGTACTCGACCGGCTCGCGCCGGCGCCTGCGGCGGACCACGTCGTCGCCTTCATCGACGCCCACACGGGCCCTCGCGACATCGTCGTCGACCCGTTCGGGCGCGGCGGCTGGATCGCCCGTGCCGGCCTCGACCGGCAGCGCCGGGTCGCGTCGCTCGAGTCGAGCCCGCTGACGCGGATGCTCGCCGAGGTCGTGCTCCGACCGCCGGACGTGCGGCACCTCGACGCGGCATTCCAGGGCATCGCGGCCTCGCCGCGCGGCGCATCGAGCCTCAAGGTGTCGCTCGGCGACCTGTTCGCCACGCGCTGTGCGACCTGCGGACGGACGCTGGTCGCCGACGAGATCACGTGGGCGTCGGGCGACGGTGCGGGGGACTCGCAGCCCATCGCCCGGCGCTACCGCTGCGCGGTGTGCCGCGATCAGCGTGGTGGCGCCGAGCTCCGCGAGGTGCCGCTCGACGACGATGACCTGGCCCGGGCGACTGCGGAGGTCGGCGCGGCCGCCGTCCGTCGGGAGCTGGCCGAACGGTTCCCGCCCATCGACGGGGCGCCCGACCTCGTCGACGAGCTCCTCGATCTGCATTCGCCGCGGCAGCTCGTGGGGCTGGCCGCCATCGTCGCCCGCATCGAGGGCGAGCTCCGCGCCGCGCCCGTCCTCGCGGCGCTGCGGCTGGCAGTCCTCCATGCAATCCTGCCGGCAAGCCGCCTGGCCTCGAGCGCCGGCCGAACGGCGCCACTGCGGGTCGCGGCCGGGCACGTCAAGGTGCCCGGCTCGGCGACCTGGCGGGAGCGCAACCCGTGGGCCTGCTTCGAGGAGGGATTCCGCATCGTTCGCGGGTTCGTGCAGGGCCTCGAGAGTGGCACCGTCGGGCCGGTGCCCGCCCGGCTCGGCGAGGACGTGCGCAGCCTCGCCGAGGGCAGCGCGACGGCGTTGCTCGGCCTGGCCGGCCCTGGCGGGGTGCGCTCGCTTGGTCTCGATGGCGTGGATCCGGGTCGGGGGAACACGGCGCGGGTCCGGCTCGTCCTCGCCCAGCCGCCCCCGCGACCCGCCCTCGACCGCCTGGCGACCGCATACCACGGGACCGCGTGGGTGCTCGGCCGCGAGGCCGCGTCGCTGGTTCCGGCCGACGCGCTCGCGGGGCCCGGACTGCAGGCGCCGTGGAGCTGGCAGTCGGCCGCGATTGGGCGGACGCTCGAGGCGATCGCCCCGGCCATGGCCCGCGACGGTCGTGCCGTGCTGCTCGTCGAAGGCGGGCGCGAGGCGCTCGTGTCCGCCGTGCTCGGCGGCAGCGCCGCAGGATTCCGCCTGCTGACCGCGCGCCTGGGCGACGACGACGGCACGGGCTCCGTCGAGCTGCTGCCGCCCAACGCGGCGCTGCCGCCCGGGCCGCGCACACGCGCCAACGTCTCGCTGCCGCCCGTGCCCGGCGGGGCAGGGGATCCGGACCTCGTGCCCGGACCCGGCCTGTTTGCGGCACCCGAGCGCCTCGATCAGCGGCCGTTCTCGGCGCTCGAGGCGGCGCGCAAGGTATCCGAGACGGCGGTCGAGATGCTCAAGGCGCGCGGCGAGCCGGCACGTGACGAGCGGCTCCTCGGCGAACTGCTGGTGGGTCTCGACCGGGCCGGACTGCTGCGCCGCTACATTACGTCCCCTTCCGCGAGCGCGGAGGAACCACCCGAACGCCCGCATGCAGCGCTCGCTCCGATGGACGACCAACCCGAGCCGGAGGCGGTCGGGGCGGCCGCCGAACCCGTCGAGCAGGCGCGGACCGTGCCGGTGGCCGCCAGCGGCCGGGTCGCCGGGGCCCAGGAATCGTCGGACTCCGTCGAACGGCTGCTTGCGCTCATCGACGCCGAGCTGACCCGCCCCACCCAGCACCGGGTGGTCGAGATCGAGCCGGGCCGCTGGTGGCTCGGCGACCGCCAGGATCGCGAGACGGCGGCCGCGCCGCTGGCGGACCGCGTCGAATGGGCGGTGTTCAGCCTGCTCTCGACCGCCGGCCCGCTTCCCGAATCGGCCTTCTACGAACGGATCGCGGCGCTCTTCACCGGTCACGATCTCGCCGACAAGGCGCTCGTCCGTGCCTGCCTCGACAGCTATCGGAGCCCGGCCAGCACGCCGGACCGGACCGTGACCGGCGACGACCTGTTGCGCCGTAGCCAGGAGCACACCGAACTGCTCGCCGCCCTCGCGGACGGGGGGCACCGCCTCGGCTTGCAGGTGTGGCTCGGCCAGCGCGAGCAGAGCCGGCGCATCGACGGGGCGCCGCTCGGTGACGTCCTCAGCATCCGCGAACGCGAAGGTGCGCTTGGCTGGTTGACCCGGAGCCAGGAGCTGCTCGACGTCGACTGCATCTGGTATGTCCGCGGCAAGCTCGCGTTCCTGTTCGAGGTGGAGTGGACTGCGATGCTCGGCGAGCCGCTGCTGCGCCGCCACGCGCGCATCCCAGGGGATGAGCGGATCGTCCGCTTCCTGGTGATCGCCCCGGAGCGCACGGAGCTCGTGCGCTACAAGCTCGAGCGCTCTTCGCTGCTGCGCGCCGCCATGGACGAGGGGCCGTGGCATATCCTCAAGAGCAGCCACCTTCGCTCGTTCCTGGCACGCGAGGAGCTCGACCTCGACGGGCTCGAGCCGTTGCTCGGGCTTGATCCGCTCGTCGAGCGAACGGGCGAGCAGCTGGCGCTGTTCGAGGGCTGACGCGGGACACCGGGCGCTCCGCTACGCTAGGCGCCCCAACAACGAGCGCACTGCCCCGCGCACGCAGGAGCCCACTCCGTGACCAACGACAACCGACACGCCTCGGCAGTCGACGAGCTGTCCGAGCGCTTCTGGGAAGCGATCCTCGAGCTGAACCCCGTGACCGCGACGGTCTACGGCGACGAACGCTATGCCGACCGCCTGGACGACCCAGGCCCCGAGGGCCGCGCCGCCACCCGGCGGCTGATGGAGCGCACCCTGGCCGAGGTGGACGCCATCCCCGTCGACGGCCTCGCGACCGAGGATCGGATCACGCGGGACATGCTGCGTGTCGTCGCCGAGCTGGGCATCGAAGAGGACGACCAGCGGATCCACCAGCTCCGCGTCGTCGACCAGATGAGCGGCCCGCAGCAGACGCTGCCCCAGCTCACCTCGTTCCAGACGGCGGATACGCCGGCCCGGCTCGACGCGTTCCTCGCGCGCATTCACGCCTACCGGGACTACATGGCCGCCAACACGGGCATCCTCCGGGAGGGCATCGCGTCCGGCCTGACCGCACCACGAATCGTGGCCGAGCGCACCATCGCGCAGATCGAGCGGATGCTCGAGGTGCCCATCGACGCGGCGATCGTGCCGTCGATGATCAAGGTCGAATCGGACGCGGACCGCGAGCGCATCCGCGACGCGATTCGCGATATCGCCTACCCGGCCGATCAGGCGTACCTGGACGTCCTGCGGACCGACTACCTGCCGCACACCCGCGAGGAACCCGGGCTCTGGTCGGCGCCGAACGGTGAGGCGCTGTACCGCACGGCGATCCGCTCATGGACCACGCTCGAGCTGGATCCCGAGGCCGTGCACCGGATCGGGCTCGAGGAGCTCGACGCGATCGATGAGGAGCGGCGCAGGATCTCGCGCCGGGCCGGGTTCGGCGACGACATCGACGCCTACCGCCGCTCGATCGAGGCCGACCCCGAGAACACCCCGCGGACGAAGGATGAGCTCGTCGCGCGCGCCAACGAGGACATCGAGCGTGGACTCGCGGCGGCGCCGCGCTACTTCGGCCGCCTTCCGCGGGCAGGCGTGGGCGTGCGGCCGGTCGAGGAGTTCAAGGAGCGGGACGCGCCCTTCGCCTACTACTACCCGCCGACGACCGACGGCAGCCGTCAGGGCATCTACTACGCCAACGGCTACGACCTGCCGAGCCGCAAGTACACGAAGCTCGCGACCACCACCTATCACGAGGCCGTACCCGGCCACCACTTCCAGATCACCTTGGAGATGGAGAACCCGGACCTCAACACGTTCCGCCGGCTCGGCGCCCGGATGGTCGGCGCGGCGTACGTCGAGGGCTGGGGCCTGTACAGCGAGCGGCTGGCCGACGAGATGGGCCTCTTCCGGAGCGAGGGCGAGCGGTTCGGCATGCTCGACGCGCAGGCGTGGCGCGCCGCGCGGCTGGTCGTCGACACCGGCATCCACGCCCTGCGCTGGCCGCGCCAGCGCTCGATCGACCTGCTCCAGAAGATCGGACTGTCCGAGACCGACGCGGTGATCGAGACCGACCGCTACATCTGCTGGCCAGGCCAGGCGCTCACCTACAAGATCGGTCAGCGCGAGATCGAACGGCTCCGCTCCGAGCTGAGCGCGCGGGACGGCAAGGACTTCGATGTCCGAACCTTCCACGACGCGGTGCTCGGCCACGGCTCGCTGCCGCTGGCGACACTGTCGCGCGAGTTGCCGGCCTGGGTGGCTGCGCCGGCCTGACGTGCCGTTTGGCAGTTGCGTGCCGCCGCGGAGCCGGTCACGATAGCCAGCCCAGAGTTGAAGCTGCGCGAATGGAGGAATACGCGATGCGCAACTCCCGTGCCCGTGTGCGCGCTCGCCGAGCCCTTGCGCTCCTGACGGCAATGACCCTTACCGCCGCGCTCGCAGCATCGGCTGCCGCTGCGCCGGGCGGCAAGGGCAAGGCCGGGTTCCGTACCTCGATCGACGCGATGCTCATGGAGGGAAACGACGCGCCCGACGGAGTCGTGATCGATCCGATCATCTCCGTCGGCGATGAGCTCGACGGCGGGTTCATGTTCGATTCGATCCCCGACGGCATCAGCCTCGTCCGCCACGGCAAGGGCACCGTGGACCTGTTCGTGAACCACGAGACGTCGCTCGTGCCATTCCCCGGCACGCTGACCGATTTCACGAACTCGCACGTCGATCTCCTCACGCTGAACCAGAATTCCGTCGGAGTGGTCGAAGCGTCCGACGCCATCCCGAGCGACGCCAACTACCAGCGCTTCTGCTCGAATTTCCTCGCCACCGAGGAGCACGGCTTCGACCGCCCGATCCTGTTCGCGAATGAAGAGGCCACCGACATCGTCAACCGCCAGGGTCTCGCCTGGCCGGTCCCGAACCCCGACGGCTCGCAGCCCGAGCAGGCAGGCGTCGTCGTCGCCCTCGACATCACCAGCGGGGAGTACCGCACGATCTACGGGATGGGTCGCCACAACCACGAGAACAGCGTGCCCATCGCGGGCTATGACGATCTTGTCGTGCTCTCGGGGGACGACACCTTCACGGCGCCCTCGTCGCAGCTCTACAGCTACATTGCCGCCGACACCGATGCCGTCTGGAACGGCGAAGGCGAGCTGTGGGCGTTCGTCGGCGAAGCGGGCTACAACGATTACGGCGACCTTGCCCTGGGCGACGACATCTCCGGCGAGTTCATTCCCGTGCCACGGAACGTGGCGGTCGGCGACCAGAATGCCCTCGAGGCCTGGTCCAACGCGAACAACGTCTTCCAGTTCATCAGGATCGAGGACCTTGCGTACGACCGGTCCGACCCGCACGTCGTCTACTTCGCCGACACCGGAGAGCCCAGGGCGATTGCCGATCCGGCGACGGGTCGCCTGCAGCGGGGCCCGTCGGGCACGATGGGGCCGTATCCGAACGGCCGCATCTTCCGGATGATCCTCGACGACGCCGACCCGACGCAGGTCGACAGCCTCAGCGTCCTGATCGACGCCGATCCACTGGGCCCGGGCAACCCGCTCGCGATGCACCAGCCGGACAACCTCGAAACGACCGCTGACAGCCTGCTCATCCAGGAGGATCCGGGCAGCCACAATCAGTTCGCGCTGTCGAACCCCGACGGCGTCGGCGCCCGCGTCTGGAAATACGACCTGTCGTCGGGCGATCTGGATGCGGTCATCGAAGTCGACCAGTCGCTCGACGAGACGCCGGGCTACGACATCGACCCATCCGCCGCGGCCAACCGGGGCGCCTGGGAGTCCAGCGGCATCGTCGACGCGTCATCGATCTGGGGGCCTGGCTGGTTCCTGATCGATGTGCAGGCCGGTTCGCTCATCCTGGAACGAGAGGACGGCACCCTCGGCGACCGGGCGGTCACGTTCGAGCGTGAGGGAGGCCAGCTGCTCCGGGTGAAGATTCCGGGCGCCTGATCTTCGAAGCCTGGGCACCGGCCGCGCCCGGTGCCCAGCAACGCTTCATCCGTAATCGACGTATCTCCGCGGCAGTGGCTCCCGAGGTCGCGGAATTCGCAGCCCCGCGCTGACGTGCTTGCGATATTCGCGTTGACGGCGCGAATGGGCGTATGGCACGATGGCGACCGCATGTCCCGCTCTGTGGGACTGCCGTCCCACGCACCGAACCACGGCCGCGTCCCGCGGCGCGCCGCTCCACGGAGGAGTCATGACCACCGAGCCCGCCCTTTCCACCGCCCCTGCGCTGAACCGAGCCCGCCAGCTCGAGATGTACCGGCGCGCGCTGCGGGTGATGCCGGGCGGCACGGATTCGAACTTCCGGGCGTGGGGCGAGGACACCATCTACGTCGACCGCGGCCAAGGCGGCTTCGTGTGGGACGCCGACGGGAACGAGTTCATCGACCTGCGCATGGGCTACGGCCCCGTGATCCTCGGCCATGGCGACCCGCGCGTCGACGACTACGTGAACGAGCGCATGCGCAAGGGCGTGTCGTTCTCGCTGACCTCGGAAGACGAGGTGCGCGCGATCGAGCTGATCTGCGAGCTGACCGGCTGGGTCGACCAGGCACGCATGACGGTGTCGGGCACGGAGGCGACGATGCACGCGATGCGCGTGGCGCGCGCGTACACCGGCCGCAACAAGATCGTGAAGTTCGAGGGCCAGTACCACGGCGTGCACGACTACGCGCTGATCAGCGTGGGTCCGGACGACATGAGCGAGCTCGGCGACGCCGACAACCCGGTCCGCCTCACGTGGGGACGCGGGATCCCAGAGCAGGTCGCCGAGACGATCATCCCGGCCCGCTACAACAACATCGAGTTCCTGCGCCGGCTGTTCGAGCGGGAAGGCGATGACATCGCAGCGATCATCGTCGAACCGGTCCTCGGCAACGCGCAGGGGATCATGCCGGAGCCCGGCTTCCACCAGGCGATGCGGGCGCTCACCGAGGAGTTCGGGATCCTGCTGATCTTCGACGAGGTGAAGACGGGTTTCCGCTTCGCCAAGGGTGGCGCGGCCGAGTACTTCGGCATCACGCCGGATCTCGGGACGTACGCCAAGGCGATGGGCAACGGCTATCCCGCCGCCGCCTTCGGGGGTCGGGCCGAGGTCATGAGCGTGCTCCCGGACAAGGTCAGCCACGGTGGCACGTACGCGGGCAACCGGGTCGCCGCGGCGGCCGCGGTGAAGACGCTCGAGATCATCCGCGACACCGATGCGCTCGAGACCGTGCGGGCGACCGGCCTGCGCATCCAGGACGGCTTGCGCGAGGTGCTCAATCCGACCGGCCTGCCGTACCACTTCACGGGCCACCCGTCGATGTTCGGGATCATGTTCACCGACAGGGTCGCCACCGAATACCGCGACTGGGCCGACACCGACCACGAGCTGTACGACGCGATCGCGATCGCGATGCAGCCGCGCGGTGCGATGCCCGAGCCGGACAGCCGCGAACCGTGGTTCGTGTGCGAGGCGCACGCCCAGGGAGACATCGTCGACCGCGTGGTGACCGCGTTCCAGGGGGCGCTCGGGGAAGCGCTCGCGGCCCGCGCGCAGGGGCGGCCGTCGTCGGATGGGCACGGGGCGATGTCCCACCCCACCGCCGGCTGAGCGAAAGGAGGAGGCGCGTGGCGATGGCGATGGACGGGAACGCCGTCCGCTCGGTCGATCGGGCGGCAGCCCTGCTGCTGGCCCTTGGCGAGAGTGCCGGCGAGGCCGGCGTCACGGAGCTGGCGCGCCGGCTCGGCCTGCACAAGTCCACGGCGTCGCGCCTGTTGGCCACGCTCCAGAAGCGCGGCCTGGTCGAGCAGGACGACGAGACCGGCAAGTACCGGCTGGGGCTGGTCGTCATCCGCCTCGCCGAGCGCGCGGAGCGCACGCTGGACCTGCGCGGCATCGCCATGCCGGAGCTGGAACGGCTCGCCCGCCTGACCCACGAGACGACCGGGTTGGGCGTGGTCAACGGCGATTCGCTGCTGACCGTTGCCCAGGCCGACGGCCCGAACCTGATCGCGGTGGGCGACTGGACCGGGCGCAGCGTACCGCTCCACTGCGTGGCATCCGGCAAGGTGTTGATGGCCGCGCTGGCCGAGCGCGAGGTGCTGCGCATCGTGCGACGTGGCCGGGTGACGTTCACCGAGCGCACGATCGTCGAGCTCGAGCCGCTCCTCGAGGAGCTTGCCCGGATCCGGCGGCGCGGCTACGCCACGGCCATCGGCGAGTACGAGCTCGGGCTCAACGCGGTCGCGGCCCCGGTCCACGATGCGCGCGGCCACGTCATCGCGGCCGTCGACATCTGGGGCCCGGCATTCCGTCTCACGCCACGGCGCATCCCGGAGCTCGCGGCGCAGGCTCGCGAGGCGGCCGCCGCGATCTCGGTCCGGCTTGGCGGCGCGGCCGCCTGACGGCGGGGTCGGGTTCGCACGCCTCGCGCGAGGGTCAGCTGCTGCCCGCCTCCATGACGGTGCCCGGGGCCTCGAATGCGAAGCCGTCCTCCTCGACGCCCACATGGCCGTCGCGATAGGCGTACATCGTGCCGGCCCCGCCGCCGAGGCGGGCGAGCTCATCCTGCATCCGGACGACCGCATTGGGATAGGTCGCGCGCAGGCGTCGCTCCACCATCGCGCGCAGCTCCTCGTCGTCGGAAACCTCGGCCGAGACCGACGCGAACGCGTCGGTGACGTTCCGCACGAACTCCTCGTCCCGTGCTGGGAAGGGCTGCAGCTGCACCGGCACCGATGGCGTCCTCCACTGCGACAGGATGTGCATATTCCCCCTCGGCCAGCTCGTCGTCAATCGTCGATCTGGGGGCCCTCGCGACCGGCGATCTCGACCCGGCTAGAGTAGGCCGATGGAGTTCTTCGCCGATCCACCGGGCAGCCAGATCCTGGCCGTCGGGACCATCATCGTCGGCGCGCTGATCGTCGCCTGGCTGGCACGCATCTTCGTCCACGGGATCGTCAAGGCGCTGATCGATCGCGAGGCGACCGAGGGCACCGCCCAGGAGCTCAGCGCGGTCGAGTTGCGCAAGCGCATGGACACGCTGGACGGTCTCGGGACGCATGTCATCCAGGCGTTCATCGTGATCATTGCCGCGCTGATGGTGCTCGGCGAGCTCGGCCTCGACATCGGGCCGGCGATCGCCGGCCTCGGCGTCGTCGGCATCGCGGTCGGCTTCGGCGCCCAGGCGTTCGTGCGCGACTACCTCAACGGTGCCCTGATTCTCATCGAGAACCAATTCGCCAAGGGTGACGTCGTACGCATCGCCGGCGTCGCGGGCACGGTCGAGGACTTCAGCCTGCGGCGCACGACGCTGCGCGATCTCGACGGCATCGTGCACACCGTGCCCAACGGCGAGATCAAGGTCGCCTCCAACCTGACCCGTGTCTGGGCGCGCATCAACCAGGACGTGACCGTCGCCTATGGCACTGACGTCGACAAGGCGATCGACGTGGTCGACCGGGTCGGCCGGGAGATGGCCGACGATCCAGTCTGGAAGCGGCGCATCCTCGAGCGACCGCGGGTGGAGCGGGTCGAGGCGCTCGGGGAATTCGGTATCACGCTCAAGCTGCTCGGCTCGGTTCGGGCCGGGGAGCAGTGGGCCACGGCCGGCGAGCTGCGCAAGCGGCTCCTGGCGGCGTTCCACGAGAACGGCATCGAGATCCCGCGGCCGCAACGGGTCGTCCTGTCACGCGACCCGAACGCGCCGACTGACGGCGGCGAATCGCTGCCCGGCGCGGAGTCGCTGGCCGGCGGACCGGGCTCGGACGGCGCCTGAGGGCGTACCGGACCCGCTCATCCCAGCTGCTGGGTCGCCCGCCGACCCTTGCGACCGCTGCTTCGTCCCGTGGGTCGCCGGATGTGCCAATGCACCGGCGGCAGGGCGCCACGCCGTCGAATGGAACGGCGCTTGACCCACGCAGCGAACCACCCGCCAGAAGGAACGCCCGGCGTTCCAGGAGCGCGAGATGCCCCGGACACGGCCGGCGCCGAGGGCGCCGGATCGGGGTGGCCCCGCGGGTAGAATGGCCCGGCCACCCAGGAGGAGCACGTGAGCGTCGACCACTCCGCGTCCCACGAGATCGAGAACCTCCTTGCCGAACGGCGGACGTATCCGCCGTCCCCGGACTTCGCCGCCCAGGCGAACGCCGGGGCCGAGCTGTACGACGAGGCCGAGCGCGACTTCGAGGGGTTCTGGGCCCGGCTCGCGCGGGAGCGGCTCAGCTGGTCGAAGCCGTTCGAGACCACCCTCGAGTGGGAACTGCCCTTCGCCAAGTGGTTCACAGGCGGCGAGCTCAACGTCGCGTACAACTGTGTCGATCGGCACGTGGAGAACGGCCTCGGCGACAAGGTCGCCTACCACTGGATCGGCGAGCCGGGCGACAGTCGCAGCCTGACCTTCAGCGACCTCAAGCGGGAGGTTTCGAAGGCGGCCAACGCGCTCAAGGAGCTCGGCGTCGAGAAGGGCGACCGGGTGGCCATCTACATGCCCATGATCCCGGAGCTGCCGATCGCCATGCTGGCCTGCGCCCGGATCGGTGCGCCGCACACGGTCGTCTTCGGCGGGTTCTCGGCGGAGGCCCTGTCCGGCCGGATCAACGACTGCGGCGCGAAGGTGCTGATCACCGCGGATGGTGGCTGGCGGCGGGGCAACAAGGTCAACCTCAAGCACCACGCCGACGAGGCGGTCGTGGACGCGCCGTCGATCGAGCACGTGATCGTGGTCGATCGGTTTGGCGACGGCGTGCACATGGTCCCGCGCCGGGACCACTGGTGGCATGACATCGTCGACCGCCAGTCGGAGGAATGCCCGCCGGTGCCCGTCGATTCAGAGCACATGCTGTACCTGCTCTACACGAGCGGCACGACCGCCAAGCCCAAGGGCATCCTGCACACGACGGCCGGCTACCTGCTCGGAACCTCGTACACGCACGAGATGATCTTCGACCTCAAGCCCGACGACGTGTACTGGTGCGCGGCGGACATCGGCTGGGTGACCGGGCACAGCTACATCGTCTACGGTCCGCTGGCCAACGGGACGACCGGCGTCCTGTACGAGGGCTCGCCCGATACGCCGGGCTGGGATCGCTGGTGGCAGATCGTCCAGGACTACAAGGTCACCATCCTGTACTGCGCGCCGACAGCGATCCGGGCATTCATGAAGCACGGACCCGAGCATCCGGCCAGGCACAACCTGACGTCGCTGCGCGTCCTCGGGTCGGTCGGCGAGCCCATCAACCCCGAGGCGTGGATGTGGTACCGCGAGCACATCGGCGGTGGTCGCACACCTGTCGTCGATACGTGGTGGCAGACGGAGACGGGGATGATCCTGATCACGCCACTCCCCGGGGTGACCACCACGAAGCCGGGGAGTGCCACGTTCCCGTTCCCGGGAATCGACGCGGACGTGGTCGACAACCACGGCCATTCCGTCCCGCTTGGCGGCGGCGGGTATCTCGTGCTCAAGCGCCCGTGGCCGGCGATGCTGCGCGGCATCTACGGCGACCCCGAGCGCTACCGGGAGACGTACTGGAGCCGGTATCCGGGGATGTACTTCGCGGGCGACGGGGCAAAACGCGACGACGAAGGCTATTTCTGGCTGCTCGGTCGCGTCGACGACGTGATGAACGTCGCCGGTCACCGCATCTCCACGACCGAGGTCGAGTCGGCCCTCGTCGACCACAGTGCGGTCGCCGAGGCCGCGGTGGTCGGCAAGAAGGACGAGGTTACCGGTCAGGCGATCTTCGCGTTCGTCATCCTCAAGGCCGCCCAGGAGCCGACGGACGCGCTCGCCGTCCAGCTCCGCGAGCACGTCGCCTACGTCATTGGCCCGATCGCGCGGCCGAAGTTCCTCATGTTCGTGCCGGACCTGCCGAAGACGCGTTCGGGCAAGATCATGCGGCGGCTGTTGCGCGATATCGCGGAGGGCCGCGATCTCGGCGATACGACGACGCTCGCCGACGCGACGGTCGTGGAGACGATCCGCGAGAAATCGGGCGCAGCGGAGGAATAAGGGGGTGCCGTTCGACTTCCTGCGGCGCAGGAGTGGCGAGGATCAGGCGAGGGGCTCGGGAGATCCCTCCGCCGGGGAGCGCGAGCGTGGGATCCCGTTCGACGGGATGACCGAGGAGTGGCGTCTCGTCGGGACGATGCAGATCGACGGGCGGCTGTCGGACGTCGTCAATCGCCGCGAGCCGATCGTCCTCTCGGAGGTCAGCTGGGCGCCCCTCGACGGGTCCGAAGCGCTCGCGCCGGCACCCGGCCTCAAGACGATCGACCCATACGACCTGATCCTGATCATGGCCGGTCAGTCCACGCTCCCCACGCAGAGCGACTCCGAAAAGGTCGCCCATCGCGTCCACAAGGTGTCGTACGACGTCGCGATCGAGGTGCCGCCCTTCCGTGTGGTCGGCACCGTCTTCCTCTACCCCGGGTCGGATCCGAACCGGCTGCTCGATCGTGCCACCGAGATGTTCATCCCGGTCGTCGACGCCACGGCATCGATCGGGGAGCGCGTCGTCGCGGATCATGTCGACGCCATCCTCGTCAACCGGTTCTTCCTGCGTGGCGTGGAGCAGGTCGACCGGGCGACCGGGGAGCGGCCGCAGAAGCTGCCGGGTCAGCCGCTCGGCGGGATCAGCTGGCAGGACCGCACCCGATAGGCGTCAGGGCCGTCGTCTTCGATGTCGGCGAGACGCTCGTCGACGAGACGCGCATCTGGACCGACTGGGCCGACTGGCTCCGCGTTCCGCGGCTCACGTTCCTGGCGACGCTGGGTGCCGTGATCGCGCTTGGCGGCGACCATCGCGCGGTGTTCGACATCGTCCGCCCCGGAATCGACGTCGGCGCCGAGTGGGAGCGGCGGCGCGCCGCCGGGCGCGCCGACCCGCTGGGGCCGGCCGACTTCTACCCGGATGCCGAGCCGTGCCTGCAGACCCTCCACGCGGCGGGCTACCGGGTCGGGATCGTCGGCAACCAGCCCGCGACGACAGATGCGCTGCTCCAGGGATTGCCAGTGCCGCTGGCGATCGCCTCGTCGTCGGCGACATGGGGCGTGGCCAAGCCCGATCCCGCGTTCTTCGTGCGCGTGGCCGGCGAGCTCGGCCTCGATCCGGGCGAGGTTGCCTACGTCGGCGATCGGCTGGACAACGACGTTCGGCCGGCTGCGGCGGCGGGAATGGTGGCGGTGTTCGTGCGGCGCGGTCCGTGGGCGCTGATCCAGGCTGGGCGGTTGAACCCGCCGGAAGCCGCGATCTGCGTCGAGACGCTGGCCGAACTGCCCGAAGCGCTGGCGCGCCTCTAGACCTGGGCCGGTGCCTTCGAGCGCGAGAAGAGCCGGAAGCCGGTCTTGAGGGCGGGTGCCGCGAGCGGCACGCCAAGCACCCGGTCGGCGAGGGCGTCGAAGTCCTCGGTGATCTTCTCGCGCGGGTACATCTCGCTGACCGTCCGCCCGGCGTTCGCGGCATGCACGAAGAGCAGGCCGCCGGAGCGGATCTGGGCCATCGCCGGCATGCCGACGGTGCGCTCCATGTCGGCGACCGAGACCCCGCTGTTGGCGCGGTTGACGATCATCGCCAGGCGGTCGCGGATGCCCAGCTCGCTGGCCACGTCGCGCATCTGGACGGCGGCGCGCAGGGCCGGGACGTCCGGCGTGACCGGCACGAGAATCTTGTCGGAGCGATCGAAGATCGCACGGTTGAGCGGGCTGTACGACGGGTGCAGATCGACGACCACGAAGTCGTAGCCGCGGCGGACCGCGGTGATGGCGTCGGCCACGCGCTCGGGCTCGAGCGCATCGATGTGGAGCGGCGTCGCCGTCAATGCGACCACGCGCATGCCCGTGGTGTGTGCCGAGGCCAGGTCGGCGAAGGACGGGATGGCCTCGCCCTCCATGAGGTCGCTCCAGCTGTCCACGACCGTCTGGACGTGCTCCAGGCCGAGCGAGACCGCCACGTGGCCGGTCACCGTGTCGGCGTCGACCAGCAGGACCTGCTTGGCCTTGCGGATCTGCAGCGCGGCGGCCAGGTTGGTGGCGATGGTCGTCTTCCCGACGCCGCCCTTCGGGTTGAAGATCGTGATGACGGTAGCGCGCTGGCCCCACAGGTCGGGGTCGAGCGTGTCGTTGCCGAGCAGGATCGGGCCGCTGCCATCGTCGATGGTGTGGCTCCGGATGCACATGGCCTCGACGCGCCAGCGAACCGATTCCGCAGAGTAGGGGCGGGTGAGGTACTCGTCGTCGTCGCCGGCGTTGTGCGCGCTGAGCCGGTCCAGGGCGCGCTGCGACACGACCATGAGCGTGGCGACCGCGCGGTCCTCGTCGTGGAGGACGGAGTAGTACTCGAGCGACTCGTCGAAGTCGGTCTCACCGTCGATGATCGCGACCGCGACGTCACGCCGCTCGAACAGGACCGCCTCGAGCTGTTCCGGTCGGGTGACCGTGATCGGTTCGAACCCGGCCTCGCGGAGCTCGTGTGCGACGGGCCCGGCCTCGGCCGTCGGGAGCGCGATGGCAATGGCGGGACGAGGCACGTGTCGCTCCCTCGCGGTTATGGATGCCGGATGATCAGGACTCGGTCTCGGGATCGCGCGCGGCGACCGAGATCGTGTCGTCGGTGACGGACGTCACCTGGGCGGCGAAGCCCGGCAGGCTCGTGACGGCGCCCGGAAGGTCGATCGCGGCTCCGTGCCCCACGGCGAAGACGAACTCGCCGTCCGGGCCGGACGAGACGCCGACCGAAGCGACGCCGTCGATCTTCCCGAGGCTGCGCTTGAAGCTCGCGATGCTTGCCACGCTGACCAGCCCGGTCACGACGACGCGCGTCGTGCGCTGGTCGGCATCGGCGGTCTCGCCCTCGCCCGGGACGAGCCCGGCGAGGCGAGCGGCCAGCGCGTCGTCCGCGATCGTCGGAATCTCCTCGACCGGCCCTGCGCCTTCGGCGTGGTCGGTCTCGCCATCGCCGGCGGGCGCGTCGAACGAACCGTCGCCGTCGAAGCCGAGGGCAGCCAGGCGCGGATCGGTGTCGTCGCCGGCCGGCGCATCGTGCACGGGCTCGGCCTGCTCATCGGGCTGCGCTTCGCCGAGGCCAGGTTCGCCGGTCGTCTCCGCGGCTGCGGCGGCCTCGGCGGCCGCCTGGATCGCCGCAAATGCTTCCTCCGGGTTCTCGGCATGCTCCGGGGTTGTCTCGGCATACCCTTCGGCGGTCGGCTCACCGTATTCGGCGACCGGCGCCTCGGCCGGAACCTCCTCGGAAGTCTCGCCGACGGATTCTCCGGCGAATGCCTCGCCGTCGGCTTCGGCCGCGACCTCGACCGTCGGCTCGACGGGCGGGGGAGCGGGCGGCTCGGGCAGGCTCTCGAAGTCGTCGAACGTCGGGGGCTCGGGCAGGTTTTCGGCCATCGACGCGAGCCTGGTCGGATCCTCTTCGGCGAGCAGACGCTCGAAGAAGCCGGCCATCTCGCCCTCGAACCATGCGACGTGGCGCTGGACGCCCTCGATGCGGCGCTCGATGCGACCGGCATGGGCCTCGATGTCGGACTCGAGCCGGGCCTTGCGGTCGGTGACCTTCTGGTCGGTCTCGTCGCGGATCCGGGCGATCTCGTTCTTCGACCACTCGCGGATGCCGGCGATGTCGGAATCGGCGGTCTGGCGGAGTTGCTCGGCCTCGGTCGCAGAGCGCGTGTGGACCGTCTCGATATATGTCTTCGCTTCGGTCTGCAGCCGTGTGAGCGACTCGTCGCGGGCGGACTCGGCGGCCGTTTGCATGGCCCGCGTGAGGTCGGCCATCAGCTTGTTCGGCTTCCGCCTGGGCGCCGGCTCCGCAACGGCGGCAGGCTGATCGGCCAGTCGCCATGGGTCGGACTGGGCGTGCGCTTCGGGCGTGATCTCGTTCACGACGAGATCCGGGGCGGCTGCATCGGTGTGCTCCACGGTGGCAGCGGGCTCGTCGGTCGTGCCCGGCGGCGACGCTGCGGCGTCGTTCGAGTCGGACTCGGACCGGTCGGAGCCCCACGGGAGCTTGAAACCGGGCCGGGCATCAGTCGTGGCCATGCGTCGGGGTCCTCTGGTGACGTGGACGGGGTGGTCGGGTGTCCAGGGCGTGGCCGCATGCTGCCAGCCGTGGATGGTGTGGTGGAGTCCGCTAGAGGTACCAGCAGTGGAACCCGGTGGTACCGCCGCACCACCGGGTCCCGAATCGGTGCCCTGCCGCACCGCGACGATCCAGGGTCGCGGGGCTACGATGAGCGTCTCATGACGGCCACGCTCGAACCGCGCGCCCACGGCGCCGCCCGGCCCCGGGACCTCCTCGGCCGGCCCGTGCACGACCTGCGCATCTCCGTGACCGATCGTTGCAACTTCCGCTGCACGTACTGCATGCCGAAGGAGGTCTTCGGGCGCGACTACGCGTTCCTGCCGCACGACCAGATCCTCACGTTCGAGGAGATCGAGCGCGTGGCGCGGGCGTTCGTCGAGCTCGGCGTCGAGAAGCTGCGGATCACCGGCGGTGAGCCGCTCGTGCGACGGAACCTGCCCGCGCTCATCGGGATGCTCGCGGCGCTGCGCCAACCGGGCGGCGAAGCGCTCGACCTCACGCTGACCACGAACGGGTCCGCGCTGCGCGCGCTGGCTCGGCCCCTGGCCGATGCCGGACTGACCCGGGTCACGGTGAGTCTCGACTCGCTCGACGACGCGGTGTTCGGGGCGATGAACGGGATCGACTTCCCGGTGGCGCGGGTGCTCGACGGGATCGACGCGGCGCTCGAAGCGGGACTCGACCCGGTCAAGGTCAACATGGTCGTGCGCCGCGGCGTCAACGAGGCAAGCGTCCTGCCGATGGCCCGGTGGGCCCGTGACACGGGGGTAACCCTGCGCTTCATCGAGTACATGGACGTCGGGCACTCGAACGGCTGGCGCCTCGAGGAGGTCGTGCCGGCGGCAGAGCTGGCGGCGACCGTCGACGGGGCGTGGCCGATCCAGCCGATCGGCGCGGCATATCGCGGCGAGGTGGCCGAGCGCTGGCGGTACGTCGACGGCGGGGGCGAGATCGGGATCATCTCGTCGGTGACCCGCCCGTTCTGCGGGGACTGCACCCGGGCGCGCATTTCGGCCGAGGGCATGCTCTACACCTGCCTGTTCGCCGTCCGCGGGCATGACGTGCGCGGCCAGGTCCGCGGCGACCCCTCGGACGAGGCACTGCGGGCGTTCCTGACCTCGATCTGGGAGCGGCGCGACGACCGCTATTCGGAGCTGCGCTCGCGGGCGACGAGCGACCTGCCGAAGATCGAGATGTTCGCGATGGGCGGGTAGCCGGCGGCTACCCGACCGGTTCGCGAACCGAATATCGCGCCCATGCGTGCCCGGGCAATCAGGGACGGAACCGGACGTGGCGCGCCGACGCCTTGCGCATCTCGCTACGAATCCCGACGATGCTGCGTGCGAGGAGGAATCCTTACGCAGCGAAAGGGCCGCCTTCGGGCGCCGCGTGGTGACCCGTTGTCGATCCCACCTCGCACGCGGCACGAATGCGTGCGCTGACTCGAGCGTCAAGCGACGCTCGGGACAGCGGAGCGCGCTCCGTAGCGCCCGGAGCACGAGTGGGGGCGGTGGGCCGACCATGAACGCGGCGGCGTCGGCCCCGGCGTCGGCGGCGGCGCCGGCCGAATCCACCGCGAAGACGCCACCGAAGCGCACGCGCCGGTCCGTCCACAGGCTTTTCCACAGCGGTTCACAAGTTCGTGGATACCGGTTGGCGGCCTCGGCCCAAGTTCGTGGATAACCGCGTTGACCGTCCACCGGGCCGCCCGTACCGTACGTCTTGCCCGAAGGGGCCTGCAGGAACGAAGGACTGAGATCACATCAAGGCTCTTCGCTCCATCGCCGGTCGCTTCGGGCGCTTCGTTGCCCGCCTTCGTGCGGCTGTCTGACCACGGCCGACCGCGGGCGTTCGCCCGACGGGACGCGACCGGCATCCCGGTGTCGGTACTTCCGTCGGGCGATCGAAGCTCCGCGGGCCTCGGCCGTCTACCCCCTGGACGCGTTCCTGGAGGCCCGCATGCCCGCGGATGATCCCGGCCGGCCCATCCCACCCTCCGAGCAGCCCGCCCGTCTCGACGCCCTCGAAGCCGCGGTTCGCGCGCGGACCGACCTTCGGCCCGTCGCGGGCGTCGTGCTCGGGTCGGGGCTCGGAGGCCTCGCCGACGATGTGGAAGACGCCGTGGCGATCCCCTTCGAGGACCTGCCGGGCTGGCCCGCCGCGACGGCGCCCGGCCACGTCGGCCGTTTGCTGCTTGGCCGGATCGGCCGGACGCCGGTGGTCATGCTCCAGGGCCGCTTCCACCTGTACGAAGGCAACGACCCGGGGTTGGTCGTTCAGCCGGTGCTCCTGTTCCAGCGGCTCGGTGCGCGGCTGGTCGTGCTCACGAACGCCGCCGGCGGCATCAACCGCGATTTCGGGCCCGGGACCCTGATGGTGATCGCCGATCACGTGAACTTCACCGCGCGCACCCCGTTGCTCGGCCCGAACGCGGACGGGATCGGGCCGCGCTTCCCGGATCTGACCGACGCGTGGGATCCCGACCTTCGTGACCGCCTGAAGTCGGCCGGGCGCGCCGAGGAGGTCGACCTCACCGAGGGGGTCTACGCGGGCCTGACGGGGCCCCAGTACGAGACCCCGTCCGAGGTCCGCGTGCTCCACACGCTCGGGGCGGACGCGGTCGGCATGTCGACCGTGCTGGAGTGCATTGCCGCCCGCTGGGCGGGTCTCAAGGTGTGCGGCGTGTCACTCGTGACGAACGCGGGCGCCGGTTACACGGGCGAGGTGCTCACCCACGAGGAGGTGCTGGCCGCGGGCGCCGAGGCCGGCCCGCGCCTCGCGCGCGTGATCAGGCGATTCCTCGCGGACCTTCCCGCGGCCTGACCTGCCGTGGTCGATCAGCGATGCTTATCGAAATCGCACCACCACGCACGCCAGAGAGCCCGAACGTCGTCCCGTGCCGAGTGGGCATGCACGTTCGTGGAAATCTGACAAGCCGCGGTTATCGGCGGCGAACAGGATGGCGACTCGCAGCCGACCGAGGCTACGAGGTGACCGGCAGCTCCCGGCCGGCGGCCTTCGCCGCCGCGGCCTTTTCGGCCCACGCCTCCAGGACGCGATCCTTGTGCGGCCGGATGGGGCAGTGCTGGTCGCGGTTGCCCATCTCGTCGCAGTAACCCAGGGGGACGCACTTCGGCGCGAGGAACGACCCCAGGAACGGGGACACCTGGAAGATCTCGTGGCGGATCAGCTGGAACAGCCGGCGGATCTCCCACTGGGCCATCGTGCACAGGCGCAGCCCGGACATGTGGATGAGCGCACGCAGGTTCGTGGTCATGACCAGGTTCGTACGCGTCGCATTGGGGAACACGAAGCGCGCATCCTCGCCCGGCACCCCGGCCTGGACAAGCTCGCCGTACAACCCCAGTGCCCCGTCCACCTGCGACTCGTACCGGTCGCGCAGGTCCCCGTCGCCTTCGGCGATCGTCGTCGGGAGCATCGTGGCCGCGCCCTTGAACTTGACGTAGCGCTGGCTCTGCTGGTCGAACGCCACGCCCGCGCGGTGGCGCACGAGCTGGTGCGACAGGGTCCGTGACACGCCGCTGATCGCGAACGTGAACACGACGTGCTCGATCGTCGACCCGTGGCCCGACTCGATCACGCCGCTGATCAGCTTCTGCATCTTGAGCGGGTCGAAGTCGCCGGCCAGCGCGCGCTCGAAGATGACCTCCGGCTCCTGCTCCGAGTAGCACGTCCGGCAGGCCGTGTAGATGATCGGGACGTAGAACTTCTCGACGATGTCGCGGTCGGGGAAGAGCAGCGTCGCCTTCAGGCCGAGATCGCGCCGGCCCGGGTTCTTCGGGATCGCGGTCTTCTCGCGCGGGGCCGCCGCGGCAGGTGGCGGGGTCGTCGGCTCGGCCGTCATCGGAGGGCCAGTCTACCGGATCGCCTCACGCCTCCTCGTCGAGGACCGCGACGAGGTCCTCGAGATAGCCCTCCCAGTAGCCGGCGTGATCGTTGCGTGCCGTCTCGTCGGAGCCCGCCTCCGCCCAGCCGTCGTGCTCGAGCGTGACCTCCGTGCCGCCGTCGGGCAGCGGCTCGACCGTCCACGTCACCAGCGTCTCTTCGACCGGCTCGGTGTCCGCCCACGCCCAGCTGTAGGCCAGCCGATGGCCGGGTTCGAGCGCCCGGATCCGGCCGCTGATCACGCTGCCGTCGCCGAAGTCGAGCCGGTAGGGGCTGCCGACCGGCCCGACCGGCGACGCCTCGGTGAACCACTCGACGACGAGCATCGGGTCCGTGAGCGCCGCCCATGCGGCCGCCGGCGAGCCGCTCGTCGTGGCCTTCAGGGTGATGGGTTCGATCGGCTGGGCCACGGCCGACACGCGCTCAGTAGTAATCCGAACAGGATGCGAAATAGCCGCACGAGCAGATGAGCTTGCACTTGCGCTCGTCCATGCGCGATCCGCAGTTGGCGCAGGTGAGGACGATGGCGGCCGGATCCGGTTCGGCGGCCGGCGCCTCGAGAGGCTCGTCGTCCACCACGTTGAATGGCTGCGGCGCGCGCTCGATCACGAGCGTCATGGTAGACCGGTCGGCTCGGGCTCGGCGGGCGTCTGGAACGTCTCGAACGCGTAGGCGACCGCCTCGTCGAGGCTCATGGCCGCGCCTTCGGCCGCGTAGCGCTCGAGATCCTCGGGCGACAGGACCTGGCGCGCCGTCGGGTAGCCGAGCGACCCGAACCCGGTCTCGTTGAATGCCGCCAGGTCCGCCCCCGTGATCTCCTGGAGATGGCGCGCCGCGCCCCACATTCGGCCGGCCCGTGGCAGGTCTTCGTCGAAGATCGCCACGCCTGACAGATCGTCGAGCACCAGCGTGATGCCGGCTACGTCGCCGGCCTCCTTGAAGAACGCGAGCGCCTCGCGCGCGGCCATCTTCGCCTCCTGCGCCCGTTTCTGGGAGACCAGCGCGAGCGCCAGCATGTGGAGCGACCAGGCCTCCATGGTCCGGTTCTTGCCGGCCCGGTGGAGCGCCAGCGCTTCGCGGTACGTCCCCTCGGCGTCGGCCATGCGGTTGGCGAAGAAGGCGAAGCTGCCCATCGCCCACAGGATGTTGGCTTCGCCTTCGACGTCGCCGAGGTCGCGGTAGATCTGGAGCGCCTCCTCGAGCATCGTCCAAGCCCCCGGAGCGTCGCCCGCGCCACTCGCGCCGCCCATGATCCAGGCGGCCTCGGCGTATGCCCGGTTGTACAGCGCGTTGGCGATCTCGCGCCCGTCGCCGATTTCGCGCCACAGCGCGAGCGCTTCGGTGTAGCAGGCCTCGGCCGTCGCCTGATCGGCCTGCCAGTACGCCACGCCGCCGCGCGCCTCGGCGAGACGCGCACGCAGCACGGGCGAGAGATCCCAATCCTGGCCGCGCATCTCGTCGAGGCGCGTGCGGGCCTCGTTGAGGTAGCCGCGCTGCTGCCAGAACCGCCACAGCGCGAAGGCGACCCGCACCCCGACCTCGGGGTCCGGGCGCGAAACAGCCCACATCAGGGTCGCGCGCAGGTTGTCGTGCTCGCGTTCGAGGCGATCCAGCCAGCGCCGCTGGTCCGCGCCGCGGAGCTGTGGCGCGGCCTCCTCGGCCAGGTCCAGGAATGCCCGGCTGCGGCGCTCTTCGATGTCGTCGCATTCGCCGCTCGTCGTGAGCATCTCGGACGCGTACTCGCGGATGGCGTCGAACATGAGGTAGCGCTGGGCGTCGTCCGCCTCGCTGACCCGGAGCAGGCTCTGGTCGATCAGCGTACCGACGCCATCGAGGACGTCGACCCCGAGCTCGCTTGCCGGCCCGCACACCCGGTCGGCGAGATCCAGCTCGCAGCCGCCGACGAACACGGCCAGGCGGTTGAGCAGGCGCCGTGTGCCAGGATCGAGCAGGTCGTAGCTCCAGGCGATCGCTCCGCGCAGCGTCTGCTGGCGTTCGGGCAGGTCTCGCGAGCCGGAGGTCAGGAGCGCAAGGTGCCCCTCCAGACGATCCACGATCTGCTCGGGGGACAGCAGCTTGATTCGCGCCGCGGCGAGCTCGATGGCGAGCGGCATGCCGTGCAGCCGGGCGGTGATCCGCGCAACGGCCGGGGCATTGCCATCGGTCAGCTCGAAGCCGGGTCGCACCGAACGCGCGCGGGCGACGAACAACTGGGCGGACTCGAAGCCTTCGAGCGTGGCAGCGCTCACGGTGCGCAGCTTGGCGGGCAGGTTGAGCCGCTCCAGCTCCGGGATGCGCGACGGGTCAGGTGGCGTCGGCAGCCCGGGCACCGGGAACTCCTGCTCGCCCGAGACCCGCAGGGCGGTCCTGCTCGACACCAGGATGCGCAGCCCGGTCGAGCGGGCGAGCATTTCCGGAAGGACTGGTGCCGCATCGATCGCCTGCTCGAAGTTGTCGAGGACGAACAGGACACGCCCGTCGCCCAGCGCCTCGGCGATGCCGTCGAGGACCGGCCGGCTGGCCTTGTCGGTCACGCCGATGACCCGGGCAATCGTGGGTGCCACGAGCTCCCGCTCGCGGACCGGTTCCAGCGGCACGAACCAGACACCATCCGGGAAGTCGTCCGCGGCCGCTGCCGCCACCTGCAGCGACAGCCGCGTCTTGCCGATCCCACCGGGCCCGGTGAGCGTCAGCAGGCGAGTGCCGCGCAGCAGGCGCAGCGCCTCCTCCAGCTCGTCGTGGCGTCCGACGAACGACGTGAGCTGCGTTGGCAGATTGTTCGGTCGCGTGTCGAGCGAACGGAGCGGCGGGAACTGCTCGAGCAGGCCCGGCGCGACCACCTGGGAAAGCCGTTCAGGGGCCAGCAGGTCCTTCAGCCGGTGCTCGCCGAGGCCGCGCAGCTGGAAGGCCTCACCCGCGCCGTCGGCCAGTGCCCGCACGGCGTCGGACACGACGATCTGGCCGCCCCACGCCGTGGCCGCGATGCGGGCTGCGCGATTGACGTCGTAGCCGGCCACGTCGCCGAACTCGAGCAGCGCCTCGCCGCTGTGCACGCCCATCCGGACCTTGACCGTGACGCCGTCCGGCCATGGCTCCGCGGCGAGCGCGCGCTGGCCGTCGATCGCGGCACGGATGGCCGAGCGGGCAGTGTCGAACAGCACGAAGAACGAGTCGCCCTCGGTGCTCCGCTCCTCGCCATCGTGGGCGGCGAAGGCCGCCCGCAGCAACTCGCGATGGCGCTCGCGCACGGCTGAATAGCGGGCCGTGCCAAGCTCGAGCTCGAGCCGGGTCGAGCCCTCGATATCCGTGAACAGGAACGTCACGGTCCTCGTCGTCGCCCTGCCTGGGTCGGTCACCTCGGCGCCATCCCAGCTCAGTGGCGGTGGGCGTCTGAGAGGTCGCGAAGGCGTTCGGCGAGCACGCGCAGCATGGCCAGTGCCACGCGCGGCTGCTCGGCGATGACCGCTTCCAGGTCCCAGGACGCCAGGGCGAGGCACGTCGTCGGCTCCGCGGCGACGACCTGCGCGATCCGCGGGCGCCGATCGAGCACCGACAGCTCCCCGAAGAACTCGCCGCGCCCAAGGGTGATCACCGTCTCGCCGTCGCGAACCACGCGGACTGAACCCGACACGATGACGAAGAAGCCCGTGCCGATCTCGCCCTCGCGGACGATCACGCCGCCGGCGGCGTAGTCGACCTCGACGGTCCGGTCGGCAATCCCGCCGAGGTCCTCCGCGTCCACGCCCTGGAACAGCGGCATGGAGCCGAGCATGTCGATCTTCTCTTCGCGGGAGAGTGGCATGGAGCCTCCGTGCTGCGCAGCATGCTCGCCCGCGGCCGGACCGCCGTCAACCGCACGGCGCGCTTCCAGTCCGTGGCCGGGTCTGGCACCATCCGGGGAGCGCGCCGGCCGCGGTCAGCCGGCGAGTGATCGACGATGGAGGCGGCATGGCAACTCGCGAGGAGCTCGTCGACGCACTCGCCGGGTTCACGTTGTTCGGCGACCTCAGCCGGCCCCAGCTGACCTCGGTCGTGCACCTCATGGAGGAGGTCCTGTTCGCCGAAGGGGAACGTGTCCTGCGGCAGGGGCTCACGGGCTCCGGGTTCTTCGTCGTGCTCGACGGCGAGGCGAGCGTGGTCGTCGACGGCACCGAGCGTGCCAAGTTGACCCGTGGCGACTTCTTCGGCGAGGCGTCGATTCTGCTCGGCCAACCGCCCATCGCGGACGTCGTCGCGCTCCGTGCGTTGCAGTGCCTCGTCTTGCCCGGCCCGCAGCTCGAGCAGTTCCTGATCGCCAACCCGCGGGTGCTCTATCGGATGCTGCAGGCACAGACGCGGCGGCTCCAGAGCGCCCAGCGGTTCCGGAGCTGAGGTGACCGTGGGGGCTCCCGGCCAGCCGTTCCCAGCGGGCGCGTACCCGGTCGTCGTGGTCGGCAGCGGCCCAGGCGGCCTGCAGGTCTCGCATGCCCTGGCCGAGGTTGGCATCGACCACGCCGTCATCTCGCAGGATCCGTCGCCGGGCGGCATGTTCCGGCGGTGGCCGTTCTTCCAGCGCCTCCTGTCGTGGACGAAGCCGCACGCCCCGGTCGAACGCGGCACGCGCGCGTACGAGCGATACGACTGGAACAGCCTGCTGACCATGCGTGCCTCGGCCCAGGCCCTGCAGCCAACGTTCATGGACGGCAGCTCGTACTTCCCATCACGTCCCGAGATGGAGGCGAACCTGGCAGCGTTCGCTGAGCGCGCTCGGGTCGCGGTCCGCTACGGCTGCACGTGGACCGGGACGCGCGTCGAGGAGCGCGGCGGTGCCACCACCTTCGTCGTCGAAACGAGCGACGGCGAGTACCGCTGCCGCGTGCTGGTGCTGGCCGTCGGGGTCGCCGAACCGCATGTCCCGGATGCGCCCGGGATCGAGCTCGCCCACCACTACGGCGAGGTCCAGCCGGCGGAGACATACGCTGGCAAGCGCGTGCTGATCCTCGGCAAGCAGAACTCCGGGTTCGAGCTTGCGAGTGGCCTGCTGCCCTGGGCACGCCAGATCGTGCTGTCGTCTCCGTCACCGGCGTCCCTCTCAGTGGACACGCGTTCGCTGGTCGGCGTGCGTGCCCGCTACGTCCAGCCCTACGAGGACCACGTGCTGGGTGGCGGCGTGTCCGTGCTCAACGCGGCAACGGGCTCGATCGAGCAGCTTCCCGACGGCGTCCTGCGGGCGCACCTGCATCGCTCCGACGGCGGCGGCGACATGGCCATCGATGCGGACGAGATCATTGCCGCGACCGGATTCACCGCCCCACTGCTCGACCTGCCCAAGCTCGGCTGCCAGGTCTTCGGTGCCAGCCGGTTGCCCGTCCAGACGCCGTGGTGGGAGAGCGCGACCCTGCCCGGCGTGTTCTTCGCCGGGACGCTGGGTCAGGGCGCGCGCGGGCTGCGCAAGCACGGCATCCCGTCGAACTCGGGCGCGGTGCACGGCGCCCGCTACAACGCCCGAGTCCTGGCGCGCCGCCTGGCCGAGGATCGCTTCGGGATCGGGATCCACCGGCCCGTGATGGAACCCGACACGCTCATCGACTTCCTGACATCGGAAATTGCGGATGCGCCGGACCTGTTCCACCAGCGCGCCTACCTTGCCCGTGTGGTGGCCGTCGATCCGTCGGGCAGGCTGCGCGATTCGGGTGTGCAGCCCCTGGCCCACGCGGTCGATGCGGGCGGGGAGAACGCCATCATGGTCACGCTCGAGGCCGATGGCAGCGGCGCCATCTACCCCGTGCTCTACACGCGCGTCGACGGGGCCGTGAACGAGCACCCACTCGAACCGGATCCGCTGCTGCGCTACGACACGCCGGACACGCGCGCGGCGATCGCCTCGGTGGTTGGGCCAGTGCTGCGGGCAAGCGGGATCGCGCCGCCCGCAAACTGAAATCCGGGTCGCCGGCCTGCCGGCCCCGACTGCCGGGTGGTGTTCGTGGCGCAACAGATCGGGCGAATCGGTTGGTCTGCGGCGAGTGGTGCGCTGCGAACGCGATTCACGCGGCAACAGCCCCGCTCGCCCGGTCTGATCGCAGCTTCGATTGGGCCGATTTGTTGCTTCTGGAGCACCTCTGCGTCACTGACCCATCCACCGGTGTGTCAACCGTATTTGGCTACTTTCGGCCAAGTAGCTCTTGACGGCTAACAGGTGCCACATTAGCCTGCTGCGAATGACGACCGCGTTCGTGTTGTTCGGCGACGTGGTTCGCTCGCGGGCCGACGCGCCCGCGGCGACGGCATGGCTGCGCGAGCTCATCGAGGAGCTCGAGCGGGTGTACCCACCGGGCGTACGCCCGGCGCCGTTCGCCTTCACCCAGGGCGACGAGCTCCAGGGCCTGCTCAGCATCGACGCGGACCCGTTCGCGGCGGTCCTGCGCGCGACGCTCCACGAACGTGCGTTCCCGATGCGCTGGGTGATCGTGGCGGGCAGCGTCGAGCCCGGCCGCGGGCCTGCCACCGAGCGGACCGGACCGGCGTTCCTCGATGCTCGGCGGTTGCTCGAGGCGGGGCGCAGCCGGCGCGACGGACTCCGCGTCCACGTGGGCGACCCGCGCTCGGATGACCTGCTCGCGGAGCTCGCGCCGCTGCTCGCAGAGCTCCTGGCCGACCTGACCGAGCGGCAGCGGCTGATCGCGCGGCTCATGCTCGTGGAGGGCCGGCGCCAGTCCGACGTGGCCGAGCGGCTCGGCGTGAGCCGTGCCACGATCTCGGTAATGGCCGAACGGGCGCGGATCCGCCGCATCGAAGGACTCCTCGGCGTGCTCCGCTGGATCGTGACCGAGGGTGTGGCCGCGGCCGAGGGGAACCGGGCGTGAGCACCGACCAGGGTCTCGTCCTCGCGTGGCTGCTCCTCGCGCATCTCGCCTCGGACTTCGTCCTGCAATCGGGCCGGATGGCGCGTTCCAAGGCCGTGCCCGGGAACGCGGCCCTGCCCGCGCTGTTCGGGCACGCGCTGATCGTGGCGCTGTGCGTCGCGCCGTTCGGCCTCGCGTTCGGAACCCCGGGCTGGTGGGTGGTGGCGATCGTGGCAGTCAGCCACGCCGCGATCGACCGGACCAAGTCGCTGCTGACGCGTCGGGCCGAGGCCGCGGCGCTGGCCGAGGCTCGGCGACGGCACGAGGCAGCGGGCACCGCTCCCGACGGCCTCGGCCCGGCGTGGACGCCGGTCCCGGGCGCGCTGTTCGCGGTCGACCAGCTCGCCCATGTTGCCGTCCTCGTGGTCGCCTGGGCGGCGCTGCTCTCCGTTGCGCCCCTGGATCCCGGCTTTGCCGGGTGGGCGGGCGGCTGGCTGGGACGCTGGGACCAGGCGACCGCGCACGACGTCGTCTTCCGTGCTGTCGTCCTGGCGGGCCTGTTGATCGTCAACGTCCGTGCCGGTGCGCTGTTCGTGGGCGTGCTCGTCGTTCCGCGCTTGGCAACCGAGGGGCGCACCACCGAAACGCCCGCGCCGCCGACGCCGGCGCCTGCCACGCCGCCCGCCTCCACACCGGTCGCCTGGACGTTCCAGGTTGGCCTGATCGAGGGCCGCGCGGTACCGGATCCGGCGGCTCCGCCCACGACGCCCGCGGGGCCTGCGCCCCCCGCACCCGCCCCGCCGGGTCGCGTCGGCGAGGCGATCGGCATCCTCGAACGGCTCCTGATCGTGACCCTGGTGCTCGCCGGTGCGGAGGCCGCCATCGGGCTGGTGATTGCGGCCAAGACACTCGCCCGCTTCAAGCAGCTCGATGACCGCGACTTCGCCGAGTACTACCTGCTCGGGACGCTCGCCAGCGTGGCCGTCGCGACGGTCAGCGCGTTCGTTGCCGTCGCCGCGCTCGACTCGCTCGGTTGATCGCGCAGGCTCGCCGCCGCTGACACATGCCCGAATCGTTCGTCGCCGGCGCGATCGCCGGCTATGGCATCGCGATCCCGGTCGGGCCGGTGGCGGTGCTGATCATCGAGCTCGGGGTGCGACGCGGGTTCCGCCTCGCGGCGCCGGCGGGCCTTGGGGCTGCCACCGCCGACGGGCTCTACGCGCTGCTTGCCGTGGTGGCGGGAGCGGCGATCGCGCAGCTCCTGGAGCCGATCACCCCCGCCCTCCAGGTCATCGCCGTCGTGGTCCTGACCGTGATCGCGCTACGCGGCTTCTGGGCCGCCCTGTACCACGCCCGCATCCGCATTCCCGGCAACGCCGAGCTGCCCGCCCGGCCCGGGCGAACGTACCTCCGGTTCCTCGCGATCACCCTGCTCAACCCGACGACGATCCTCTATTTCGCGGCGCTGATCCTGGGCCGCCCGGAGCTCGGGTCGGGGCCGGCCGAGCGGACGGCGTTCATCGTCGGGGCCGCCCTCGCCTCGACGTCATGGCAGCTCTTCCTGGCCCTGCTCGGTTCGCTGTTCCACCAGCGGCTGCCATGGCAGGTCCAGGTCGGGATCAGCGTCCTGGGGAACGCTGTCGTGCTCGGGTTCGCGATCGTGATCGCGCGAGGGATCTAGCGCCTACACCAGGTCGCGCGGGATGCGCTCCTGCCAGCGCCGGGTGAAGAACGACGCGCCGTCGAGGTCCACCTCGAGGTCGACCGACAGGTCGAAGGTGGTTTCGTCCGACGACTGCGTCGAACGTGCCCGGATCTCGATCGTGTGGTCGTGCTCCCACCAGCGGTAGACGACGTCGGCGTCGAGCAGCGCCCGCGCCGGTTCGTCGTTGCGGGCGGTCAGCCAGATGGTTTCCGCCGCGTAGAGGCGGCGTCCGTCGTGGAGCGCGTCGCTGCCCCCGTCGTGGAACGTGACGGTCACGCTGCCGTCGATGACGTCATCGAGGATCTCCCAGCGCGGCTGATCGGACGACCCGCCGAGCGACACGTCCCGCACGTCGGGCGGCGTCGTCCTGAATGCCGGCGGTGGCAGGTCACCCGGGCCGCCGGCCTCCGGGACGACGGGCAGGATCAGGCGCGACGGGGTGGCGCCGCCGGCGTGGAGTTCGAAATCGGCGAGGAACGGCGACGGCCAGACGACGGGCCACGCCGACGATGCCAGCGACACCCGGATGCGGTGGCCCGGCGCGAAGCGGTAGCCGGCGCCGCGCAGCCGCACGCGGACCTCTTCCACGTGATCCGGCTCGAGCGGCACCGGCTCGGCGTGCGAGCGGCGGTGCGTCAGGTTGAGGATCCCGGCGGTCACCTGGGCGGACGCCCCGTCCGGCGCGACGTCCGCGAGGCGGACCACTGCCGTGGCCACCGGCGCGGAGGCGGCGAGGTGGAGCACCACCTCGGGGAAGCCGAGGATCGAGACCGGCCCGTCGAGCGGCTCGGACGTGAAGACCGGGCCGAACGCCTCGTCGGGTCGCAGGTCGCGCGCGAGGCCATTGGGGGCGCTGCCCGCCCCCCACGACAGCCCGGCCCGGGTCCCGGTCGTCGCCCGGTGGCGATAGCGTTCGACGAACGCCTCCGTGGGCGCCGCATGCGAGAGCCGACCGGCGAGCGGCAGGGAACCAGCGGCAAACGCCCACGTTCGCAGCTCGGTGGACGGGTGGGGGAAGGCCTCGGCCGAACGCCATCTGCCGGGCCACGACGTCGGAAACGGCTCCGGTGGCGCGTAATCGCGTTCGAACCAGGTCAGCGGCGGCTCAGCGGCTTCCTCGGCTGCACCACGCAGCCAGCGGTCGAAGAACCGCACCACCTCGTGCAGCTCGTCGACGTTGGGGCCGGGCGTCGCGTCGGCGGGCATCTCGTGGACCCAGTTGCCCACGATCGTCCGCGTTGGCGCCGTGCATCGTGCCTGCATCCGAAGCGCAGCGTCCACGTACGAATCCATCCACCCGCCGATATTGAGGATCGGCACCTCGATCGCTTCGTAGTCCGGGGCAAGCGAGCCCGGTCGCCAGTAGGGGCCGTCGCGCTGCTGGCGCAGCCATTCGAACAGCCATGGCGGCGTTGCCTCGAGCCGTGCCCGCCACTCGCCCAGCCAGCCGTCGCCGCGGAACTCCGCGTCGGGCGGCATCGCGTTCATGGCCACCTGGCTCACGGCGTACTGGCTCAGCTCGCTCGCCGTGACGCAGCCGCCGATGTAATGGACGTCGGTCGTGTAGCGGTCGTCGGTGGCCATGATCGGGACGATGGCGCGCAGGTGGGGCGGGCGCAATTTGGCCACCTGGATCGAGGTGAATCCCCCGTAGCTGATGCCCCACATCGCAACGTTCCCGTCGCACCAGTCCTGGGCCGCCAGCCATTCGACGCATTCGAACCCATCCTGCGTCTCGTCCTCGGTGTACTCGTCGAACGCCACGCCTCCCGAGCTGCCGGTCCCGCGGACGTCGACCCGGCACAACGCGTAGCCGCGCCGCGCGAAGTACTCCCCGCGTCCGACGTCGACGTTGCGCCGCCAGTTGTCCTTGCCGTAGGGGATGAGCTCCAGGATCGCCGGAACGCGCGTGCCGGCCGATCCGGCCGGGGGACCGGGCCGCCAGATGTTCGCCGACAGCTCGATGCCGTCGCGGACCGAGACCCGGACATCCCACTCGGTCGTGACGTCATGGCGCGGCGGGCTCGCGGGCCCCGCCGGCTCGGGATCGATGGTGGCCACGGATCGAGTCTAGGTCCCGCTACGATCTCCCGGTGCACGACGGATCGAGGGATGAGCCGGTGACGAGCGGGCCGTGGACCCGGCTGTCGCGCCGGGTGGCCTACGAGAATGGCTGGATCGTGGTGTGGCACGACGAGGTGACCCGGCCCGACGGCAGCGGCGGGATCTACGGCGTCGTCCACTTCCGCAACGCCGCGTCGGGCGTCGTCGTGCTCGACGATGCCGATCGGATCCTGCTCGTGGGCCAGCACCGCTACACGCTGGATGCGTACTCCTGGGAGATCCCCGAAGGGGGCGTGTCGCCCGACGAATCCCCACTCGACGGCATCCGTCGCGAGCTGCGCGAGGAGACCGGTGTCGAGGCCACCGACTGGACCGAGATCGGGACGTACGCCCTGTCCAACTCGATCACCGACGAGCGCGGCCGGTTGTGGCTCGCGACCGGGCTGACCCACGGCACGGCGGCGCCTGACCCGACCGAGGACCTCGACGTGCGCTGGGTTCCGTTCGATGAAGCGCTGGCGATGACCGCCGACGGGCGCATCGCCGACGCCGTGTCGATCATGGGCATCCAGCGCGTTGCACTCCGTCGCGCGGGCGTGCCATGACGGTGCTCCACGTGCTGCGCGTGTTCATGGATCCGGATGGGAGCGGTGGCAATCCGCTCGGCGTGTTCGTCGAGGGCCCCCTGATCGAAGCGGGTCGGCGTCAGGCCGTTGCCGCGGACCTCGGGTTCAGCGAGACCGTCTTCGTCGACAGCATCGCGAATGGGGCGGCCGCGGTGGCCATCCACACGCCGGCGACCGAGCTGCCGTTTGCCGGGCATCCGACGGTCGGGACATCGTGGCTCCTGCGCAACCTCGGCGAGGATGTCTCGGTCATCCGCTGCGCGTCCGGCGACGTGGCCGCGTGGCAGGACGGCGAGCTGGCATGGATCCGCGCGCGGGCCGACTGGGTGGCCGGGATACCCGAACCGGATCGACTCGAAACCCCTGCCGACGTCGAGTCCTTCCCGTCGCCGGCGATGGGCGAGCCAGGCCACTACATCTGGGCGTGGGAGGACGAACCCGCGGGGCGCGTCCGGGCGCGCTTCTTCCCGACCGACCTCGGGATCGCCGAGGACGAGGCGACCGGCGCGGCGGCGGTGCTCATGGGCGAGCGGCTTGGCCGTCCCCTGACGATCCGCCAGGGGGTGGGCTCCGAGCTCCACGTCCGGACGCCGGGCGACGGGTGGATCGACGTCGGCGGGCGCGTCGAGCTCGTCGAGCATCGGGCGTACGACCTGGAATGACCAACGTGGGCGAGCTCCGGCGCGAATGGGACGCCATCGTCATCGGCCTCGGGGCGATCGGTTCGGCCGCGGCGTACTGGCTGAGCACCAGGTACGGTGACCGTGTCCTGGGCCTGGAGCAGTTCGAGTTGGGCCACCCGAACGGCGCGTCGCAGGACCACAGCCGGATCATCCGCTACTCCTACCATCGGCCCGATTACGTCCGCCTGGCCCGGCGCGCGTACGCGTCCTGGGCGGAGGTGGAGGCCGAGTCCGGCGAACGGGTCGTGACCGTCACCGGCGGGCTGGACCTGTGGCCGGAGGGCTCCACGTATGCGATCGAGGACTACACCGGCAGCCTCAGCGCCGAGATGATCCCGTTCGAGCTGCTCGCGGCGGACGAGATCCGCCGGCGCTGGCCGCAGTGGCAGGTCGACGAGGCAACGAGGGGCCTCTTTCAGTCCGACGGCGGCATCGCCGACCCCATCCGCGGCAACCGGGCGCATCGGGATCTGGCCGTGCGCCGCGGTGCGACGCTTCACGAGCGCGCACCGGTGGCCGCCATCCGCGACACGGGTCGCGGAGAGCATGAAGTCGTGACCGTCGACGGGAGCACCTTCCGGACGCCGAGGATCGTCATCGCTGCCGACGCCTGGACCAACGAGCTCCTGGCGAGCTTCGACCGCCGCCTTCCCCTGACGATCACCAAGGAGCAGGTCACCTATTTCGCCTGCCCGAACGCGGCCGCCTACGAGCCGGACCGGTTCCCGATCTGGATCTGGCAGGACGAGCCGTGTTTCTACGGCTTTCCCACCTACGGCGAGGCGGGGCCGAAGGTCGCCCAGGACGTGGGCGGCGAGGTGGTGACGCCGCAGACCCGCACCTTCGATCGCGACGAGGCCGCGTTCGCCCGCGTGGAGGCATTCATGGCGGAGCATCTGCCCGGGGCGCTCGGCCGCCCGATCCTGACGCGGACCTGCCTGTACACGCTGACCCCAGACCGTGACTTCGTGGTCGACCGGCTGCCCGACGCGCCCGGTGTCGCGGTCGTGCTCGGCGCCGCACACGGCTTCAAGTTCGCATCGGTGCTCGGTCGAATCCTTGCCGAGCTGGTGATCGACGGCTCGACGCCGTCGGCGCCGGAGATCGAGGGTTTCCGCGTCGACCGCGACGCACTCCGCGCGCCGGCCTGACGCGCAATGCGGGCCGCGCTTGCACCGTCGGGCGTGGCTGTGCGACGCTCCCCCGCACTCGACCGAGAGGCCGGGTGATTGGGGTCGTCACAGGGGGTGGTCCGGCGGCCTGCAGAGGAGGAAACCACGACATGGCGTCACCCCTGCGTGCCCGGGTGTTTCGAACACTCGCAGCGCTGCTGCTCCTGACCGCGCTCCTGGTTCCCGGGTCGGCCCCGGCACTGGCTGCTGACGGTGAACCGCTCGTCCTCCGAGCCGGCACGGACCAGGACCTGCAGGTCCTCAACCCGTTCAACTCGGTCGTCGTCGCCGACTTCGAGGTCTACACGCTCAATTACGACACGCTCGTGGGCTGGGGCCAGAACATCGAACCCGTCGAGGGGTTCGCCCAGTCGTGGGAGCAGTCGGCCGACGGCCTCACCTGGACCTTCAACATCCGGCCCGGCATGCTGTGGTCGGACGGTGAGCCGGCCACTGCCGAGGATGCGCGCTGGACCTACCAGCTCGTGCTCGACGGCCAGGAGACGACGAACGGCTACCTCGGCGAGGGATACCTCGACGGCTACCTCACCAATGCCGGCGTCACGTCGGTGGAAGCGCCCGACGCGCAGACGCTGGTCGTCACCACGGAATTCCCCAACACGCTGCTGCTGCAGGCGTACGTGCCGATCCTCCCGAAGCACATCTGGAGCCAATACACGATCGAGCAGATCGGCGATGTGACCGCCGAGGGCTTCTTCCAGAACGAGCCACCGGTCGTTGGCACCGGCCCGTATGTGGCTGTGGAGTGGACACCGGGCGAGTTCATCCGCTTCGCTCGCAACGACAACTACTGGGGCCAGCAGGGAGCGGCCGACGAGGTGATCCTCCAGCACTTCGCCAGCCCCGACACGATGGTCCAGGCGCTGCGGACCGGCGAGATCGACTACGTCCGCGGCGTCAACGGCGACCAGTTCGACGCCCTCGAAGGTGTCGAGGACATCGCCACGGTCGAAGGCTTCGCCAACGGCTACACGGAGCTGTCCTTCAACACGGGTGGCACCAAGGAGGGCTACGGGGGCTCCACCCCCGCGCTGTCCGACGTGGCGTTCCGTGACGCGCTCGGATACGCCATCGACAAGCAGGCGCTCGTGGACGCGGTCCTCAACGGCCACGGCGTGCCCGGTGACACGATCATCCCGCCGTTCCACACGCGCTGGCACGTGGCTCCCGACACGCCTCGCACGTTCGACATCGAGGAGGCCAAGCGGCGCCTGCAGGCGGCCGGCTACGAGTTGAACGGCGACAACCGGCTCCTCGACAAGGAAGGCAACCCGATCACGCTGCGCCTGACCTGGCCGGACTCGGAGTCCGAGAACGGGTCGATCGCTCCGTTCCTCGTCGAGTGGTTCGGTGAGCTCGGCATCGAGGTCGACGCCGCGGTGACCGAGGAAGGCAAACTCATCGAGGACGTCACCGGTCCACCGGCGGGACCGGCCAACTACGACATCTACATGTGGGGCTGGGTCGGCGATCCGGATCCCACGTCGCTGCTGAACTTCTTCCGGACGGAGGAAATCGGCGGATCGAGCGACAGCTACTACTCGAACCCCGACTACGACCAGATGTTCCTCGACCAGCGCGCAGAGTCCGACGAGGCGGCCCGGAAGCAGATCCTCGACGACATGCAGCAGCTCGTGTACAACGAGGCGCCGTACCACATCCTGTACTACGACTCGGAGCTGCACGCCTACCGGACCGACAAGTTCGCCAACTGGCAGAACCAGCCCGCCGATACCGGCACGCCGCTGTTCGGCTACGGCCCATGGGGTTACACCCAGTTGACCGCGGCGTCCGACGAGCCGAGCCCGGCACCGTCGGCGGCCGTCCCGAGCCCGGGCGCCACCAGCGGCGGCGAAGCCACGCCGGCGCCGAGCGGAGGCGACGACGATGCCGCTGCGTCGAGCGGCTCGAACACGATCCTGCTCGTGGCCGGGATCGCGGCCCTCGTGGCTGTCCTCGCGATCGGGCTGGTCATGATGCGTCGCCGGTCCGGCGTCCAAGAGGAGGAATGAACCGAGCGGGGCCGGCTCCGCGCCCGCCCCGGACCCAGCTGACCGGGGAGCGTCGCGCCGCGACGTTCCCCGGCTGACCTCGCTCGCCGGCCGGCCATGGGCAGCGCCTATCTCGTCCGCCGCCTGGCCAGCGCGGCGATCACGATCCTGCTGATCGTCCTCATCAACTTCCTGCTGTTCCGGGCCATGCCCGGATCGCCCGAGCGGATCATCCTGCGCGGCGTCCCCAACGTGACCCTGGAACGCCTGGAGGCTACCCGCGAACGGTGGGGCCTCAACGAGCCGCTCTTCCCCGACCAGTTCGTCAGCTTCCTGCAGGCCACCGCGTCTGGCGACCTCGGTTTCTCGTTCGTGGCGCGCGGCCAGACCGTCGGCGAGGTCCTCGCCCAGCGCATCTGGCCGACGCTCATCCTGTTCGGGCTCGGTGAGCTGGTGGCGATCGTGGTCGGCCTGGCGCTCGGCGCGTACTCGGGATGGCGGCGCGGCGGTCCGATCGACTTCGTCGGCAACGGCGTGTCACTGATCCTGTACTCGGCGCCGTACTTCCTGCTCGGGATGATCCTGCTGCTGATCTTCGCAACGAACCTCGGCTGGTTCCCCACGTTCGGCATGCTGACCGCGGGCGCCACCTACAGCAGCCCGGTCGACCGCCTGGTCGACTTCCTCTCGCATCTGGCCCTGCCGCTGGCAACCGTCGCGCTCGGCCTGATCGGCCAGTACGCGATCGTGATGCGCTCCTCGATCATCGAGACGTCGTCCGACGACTACGTCACGACCGCCCGTGGCATGGGCCTCAAGGACAGCCGCGTCCTGCGCCACCACGCCCTGCCGAACGCGATGCTGCCGACGGTGACGCTCGTGGCCATCAACCTCGGCTACGTCGTGGCCGGCGCGATCACGGTCGAGGTGGTCTTCAACTGGCCGGGGCTCGGCACCCTGACCGTCGAGGCCCTGACAGCTCGCGACTACCCGGTGCTGCAGGGCGTGTTCCTGCTCCTGAGCGTGTCGGTCGTGCTGGCGAACCTCGCCGCCGACATGGTCTACGGCGTCCTCGACCCGCGGGTGCGGACGTGACCGTCTCCGAGCTGCCGATCGTCCGGCGGACCGGGTCGGGGCGCGCCATGCGCCTCGGTGGCCTCGTCCGCCAGCTGCTCCGCCGGCCCGACGGATTCGCCGGGTTGTGCATCCTGGTCTTCTTCGGGGTCATCGCCCTGGTGCCGGACCTGCTCGTCGGTCCGCTGCAGACCCCGGTCACCGGCCTCGAGAACGGTTACCCGCGGCTGGCCCCGCCGTCCTTCCAGTTCCCGCTCGGCACCGACGAGCTTCGACGGGACATGCTCAACCTGACCGTCCACGGGGCGCGGGTGTCGATGGTGATCGGATTGCTCGCAACGGTCATCACGGTCGTCATCGGCGTCATCGTGGGCGTCGTGAGCGGCTTCATCGGCGGGCGGACCGACGGCGTGCTGATGCGGATCACCGACTTCTTCCTGGTGATCCCGACGTTCGTGCTCGCGATCATCCTCACGTCGATCATTCGCGACATGATCGGCTCGGCGTCGCGCGAGATCCTCGGCATCCGGATGACGCTGATCGTGATCATCATCGTCATCGGCATCACGAGCTGGGCGTCGACGGCGCGGATCATCCGCTCGCAGACGCTCTCGCTCAAGGAGCGGGCGTTCGTCGACCGGGCGCGCGTCATCGGGGCAGGCGGCGGTCACATCATGAACCGCCACATCCTGCCCAACGTCGTGAACCTCATCGTGGCCAACGCCGTGCTCGTCTTCGCAGGCGCGGTGCTGACCGAGACGACGCTGTCGTTCATCGGGCTCGGTGACCCGCTCCAGCCATCGTGGGGCCAGATCCTCGAATCGAGTCGCGAGATCGGGGCGCCGAGCCTCGGGGCGTGGTGGTACTTCGTCCCACCCGGGGCCTGCATCGTCCTCGTCGTCTTCGCGTTCACCCTGCTGGGCAGCGCGCTCGACGAGATGCTCAACCCCCGCCGGCGGGCGCGCCAATGACCGCCGAGCTGGAGCCCGCGAACGAAGCCGCTGCGGCGGGCGCTCATGTCACCACGGCCGCGGAGCGCCGTCACCGGCCGCTCCCGAAGCTGGCCGACCCGGCCGCGCCGCTGCTCGAGGTCGAGGACCTCAAGACCCACTTCCGCTTGGAGAGCGGCACCGTCCGCGCCGTCGACGGCGTGTCGTTCCGGCTCGATGCCGGCGAGGCGCTCGGGATCGCCGGCGAGTCCGGGTGCGGCAAGACGACGACCGCGCTGTCGCTGATCCGACTGCTCCCGGCAAACGCCCGCATCGTCGCGGGCAGCGTGAAGCTGTACGGGATCGACCTCGTTCCGAAGAACGACAACGCCCTGCGGCGCTACCGCTGGCGGGAGATCTCGATCGTGTTCCAGGGCGCGATGAACGCCCTGAACCCGGTCCACCGGCTGCACGACCAGATCGCGGAGCCGCTGATGGAGCGCCTCAGCGTCTCGGAGAAGGAAGCCCGCAAGCGGGCCGGCGACCTGCTCGAGCTCGTCGGCATCCCGCGTAAGCGGGGCTCCGCGTACCCGCACGAGCTGTCGGGCGGGATGCGCCAGCGGGCGATGATCGCGATGGCCCTCGCCTGCGATCCGGCAATCGTCATCGGCGACGAGCCGACGACCGCCCTCGACGTGATGGTCCAGGCGCAGATCCTGGAGCTCCTGGAGGACCTGCGCCACAAGCTCGGGCTGTCGCTCATCCTCATCACGCACGACCTGTCGGTCATCGCCGAGACGTGCGACCGGGTCCTGATCATGTATGCCGGGCGCGTGGCCGAGGAAGGCCCCGTCCACGAGGTCTTCCGGCGCCCGCGCCACCCGTACACCCAGAAACTGCTCTCGGCGTTCCCGAACATCCACGCCGACCGGCGGACGCTGGACGTCATCCCCGGCATGCCGCCTGACCTGCGCCACCCGCCACCGGGTTGCCGGTTCGCTCCGCGCTGCGCGTTCGCCATGGCGGTGTGCACCGAGGTCGTGCCGCCCGAGACAAGGTTCGACGACGTGCGCGTCGCCTGCCATCTCTATGGGCCCGAGAGCGACGGAACGCCGGTGACCGTGGCCCCGGCCGATGCGATCGGGCCGTCCCAGGCGCTCGTCGGCGCGCCCCTGGACGTGCCACCGATCGAGGTGCTCGAGGGATGACGGACGGCGCACGCGACGAGGTCCTGCGCCTCGAAGACCTCCGGGTGCATTTCCCGATCCGTGGAGGCTATGCAGACACGCTTGCACGGCGAACGCGGGGCGTCGTCCGTGCGGTCGACGGCATCGACCTGACACTGCACCGGGGCGAGGTGCTCGCGCTGGTCGGCGAGTCGGGGAGCGGCAAGACGACCACGGGACGGGTGGTGGTCAAGCTCACCCGCCAGACCACCGGAAAGGTACTGCTCGACGGCAGGGACGTCACGTCCCTGTGGGGAACGCGCGCGCTGCGCGACTATCGGCGGCGCGTCCAGTTGATCTTCCAGGACCCATACGAGACGCTCAACCCGAAGCACACGATCCGGGAGTTCGTCATCGAGCCGCTGCGCGTCAACGGGATCGGGACCGCCCAGGAACGTGAACGGCGCGTGGTGGACGCGCTCGACGCGGCCGGACTCCGGCCGGCAGCCGACTTCGCGGCGCGCTACCCCCACGAGCTTTCGGGCGGCCAGCGCCAGCGCGTGGTGATTGCCGGGGCGCTCGTGCTCGATCCGGACATCATCGTCGCCGACGAGCCCGTATCGATGCTCGACGTGTCGATCCGCACCGAGCTCCTGCGGCTCATGCTGGACCTCCGTGAGGCCCGCGGGCTGACCTACCTGTTCATCACCCACGACCTGTCGCTGGCATGGGTGATCGCCGACCGCATCGCCGTGATGTACCTCGGGAAGATCATGGAGATCGGGCCGGCCGAGCAGGTGATCCGCAGTCCGCAGAACCCCTACACCCGTGCGCTCGTGTCGGTCTCGCCGACGCCCGAACCACCGACACCGGGGGAGCGGGCACGGCGCACGATCCTCGTCGGCGAGACGCCCGACGCCGCGCACGTCCCGACCGGTTGCCGGTTCAACCCGCGCTGCCCGAGTGCGTTCGACCGATGCCGTGTCGAAGAGCCGCCGCTCATCGACGTCGGCAACGGCCAGGCAACGGCTTGCTGGCTGGCGGAAGGCGGCCGGCGGCTCCCGCCCATCGAGGTCGCGCCGGTCGTCCGGCCGCCCACGCCCGGGACCGCCGACACGCGAGGAGAATCGCCGGTCGCTGACTGACTGGTCGTCAGTCCCTCGGTGGGGCGTTTGCGAGGAGTGACCTCGCGGCCCGAACGAGGAGGGCGTCGCGCCACGCCCGGCACAGCACCTCGACGAGCTCGAGACGGTCGACGGCCGTGTCCGGGGCGTCACCCACCGCCACCGCACCGTGCCGTTCGAGGAGGACCGCCACCGGAAGACCCGCGACATCGTCGGTGAACGCCGCTGCGACCCGGCCGGCGAGCTCTTCGCTGCCCATCTCGCCGTAGGCCACGAAGGGCAGGTGCTTCAGGAGTGCGGCGGTCTCGGGCAGCGCCGTCGCTTCGGGCCGCTCGCCCGCCAGCGTCAGACCCATGGACGCCGGCACGTGCGCGTGGGCCACCGCGCGAACGTCGTTGCGCGCCGCGTACACAGCGCGGTGGATCGCCAGGTCGGACGTTGGCGTCAGACCGACTCGCGTCGCCCCCACGGCCCCGGCGGGATCCACGACCACGAGGTGGCCGGGCTCGAGCTCGTCCTTTCGGAAGCCCGACGGGGTCACGAGGATCGATCCGTCGTCGAGTCGGGCTGACAGGTTGCCCTCGGCAGCCGCGATCAGGCCACGCCGGCCGAGGCGCGCGCCAGCTCGGACGATTGCCTTTGCCGCCGTCGACCGGTCCATCGACCGCATCGTAGGCGACCGGCAGTCCTCCGAGGAGCCACTCCGCTCAGGCGGCGGCGGCGACCGCGCGCGGGGCCGGGTCCGCGGCGATCTCGACCCGGACCTGGCAGCGGTCGCAGGTGAGCTCGTTCGAGGTGACGAGGTCCAGCTCGACGGGCTGGTCGCACCAGGGGCAGTCGGTGGTGATCATCGGTTCGGTCCCTCGGATACGGGTCTGATGGCGCGCAGCCTGGGACCGCCCTGTGACAGCTAGCGTGTCACGCCCCAGCTGTGCAGCGGTTTGGCGCTGTCTCACCGTCGACACAATCCGACAACAGCCGAGCGTGGCCGACCTGCGATTCGGACCGAGATTGTCGGAATCGCGCGGCTGCCACGCCGGTTCATGCGTGGAATGTGTCAGCAGTGACTCACCACCCGTCGCGCCGCCGGCCGTCCAACGGCGAAACCGCGGGACCCGTTACGCTCGTGGCGTGCCCCTCCGGATCTTCCTCGGTCACGGCGCGAGCGGGACGTCCGCGTCGATGGCGCCGTTCGTGCGCGGGCTCGCGCAGCGCGGCCTCGGCGCGACCGCGATCGACCTCCCGAAGCGCAAGGCGGAAGAGGCCGTGCCGGCGTTCCATCGCATCGTCCCGCGCGAACCCGGCGTGGTCGTCGGCGGACACTCGTACGGCGGCCGCGTGGCCAGCCTCGCGGCTGCGGAGGCGGACGCTCCATACGCCGCGCTGGTCCTGTTCAGTTATCCCCTCCACCCGCCGGGTGCGCCCGAACGTGCGATCGCCCGGACCGAGCACTGGCCGCACATCGCATGCCCGGTGCTGCTGCTGTCGGGCGAATCGGATCCGTTCGCGAAGATCGACCTGCTGCGCAACGCTGTCGGCCTCCTGCCAAACGCGGAGCTGGTGACCTGGCCGAAGCTCGGACACACGCTCAGGCCCGTGCTCGACGAAGCGCTCGACCGGGTCGCCGCCTTCCTGGCGGCCGTGCCCGGAGCCGGCTAGCCCTCGCGCATCCTTGGCGCGCCCACTTGCCGGGTGGCGGATCGGTCGCTATCCTTCCGGCTCCCTGAAGCCACGCGCTCGTGTGCCCCGAACGCGGCCCAGATCCACCACCGGCGCGAGTCAGCGCCCGGAGGAAGGGAGGAGCCGCATTGCCACACCGCAGCGGTCGCCGTGTCGTGGCCATCGTCGCCCTCGTCGCGGCGCTCCTGGTTACCTCATTCCAGGGACCTGCCCGCACCAACGCGCATGCTCCGGACATCGATCGCTTCCTGTACGCGCTCAGCCAGGTCGAGTCCGGCGGCAAGTACACCGCGCGCAACAAGACGTCGGGGGCGTACGGCAGGTACCAGATCATGCCGATGAACTGGAAGCCATGGGCCAAGAAGTACGTCGGCACGTCGCGCGTCAAGCAGACGCCGCGGAAACAGGAATACGTGGCGCGGGGCAAGGTCCACGGCCTGTATCACTGGCTCGGGAGCTGGCGCCGGGTCGCCTACTGGTGGCTGACCGGCAAGTCCAACACGTCCGACTGGAGCACGTTCTCGAAGCGATACGTGAAGAACGTCATGGCCATCTACAAGCGCACGAAGATCGACAAGCTTTCGAGCACGCACGGCGTGCGCCGCTACTCGGAGCGGAGCTCGCTGGTCGCCTATTCCGGCAGCTGGAACCGTGCCCGGCACCCGTCATACCGCGGGGATGCCGTCCGCCAGGCGAAGCGCGAGGGTGCCACCGCCACATTCCGGTTCACCGGCCGCCAGGTCGCCTGGAACGCGCCAAAGGGACCGACGCGTGGCAAGGCGAGGCTGTACATCGACGGTCTGTACGTGAAGACCGTCGACTTGTACGCACGTCGATTCGACCCGACCAACAGGATCTACACGAAGGCCTTTGCCCAATCCGGCGCGCACGCCCTGACGATCAAGGTGGTCGGGACGCGCGGGCGGCCGGTCGTCGCGATCGACGAGTTCCTCGTCTGGAAGTGAGCGTCGGCTAGCGCGCCGCCGTGACGTCGACCTCGATCCGGAACGGGCCGGCGAGCGCGCTCACGCCCACGGTGGCCCGAACCGGCATGTCGGTCGGGAAGTACTCGCGGTAGACCTCGTTCATCGCGCCGAAGTCGGCCATGTCGACCAGGAAGACCGTGCAGCGAACCACGTCGCGGTAGCCCAGTCCGACCGCCTCGAGCAGCGCGCCCACGTTGTCGAGCACCTGGCGCGTCTCCGCCGCGATGCCGCCCTCGACGACGTCCCCGCCCGGCGGCGCACCGACCTGCCCCGCGAGGAACACGAGGCCGTTGGCCTCCACGACCGGGGAGAAGGGGAGTCGCCCGGGTTCCATCCCGGGGATGGCAGGCACGCTCTTGGGCACGGAACACCTCCAGCCTCGGAGTGTAGGTCGGCAGCCTCAGTCGGCCCAGTCGACCCGCCAGACGCGCCACAGCACGCGCGGGTTCTGGAGCGGATCGCCGTGGACGAGAAAGAAGTCGGCGGGGCCGCCCTCGCGGATCACGCCGGCGTCCCGCTCGCCGAGCAGCGCACCCCCGGTGCGCGTCGCGGCAGCCAGTGCCTCGAATGGCTCCAGCCCCGCGGCGACCAGGGCCTCGACCTCCCAGGCGAGCTGGTTGGCCCGCAGGGAACCGCCGCCGAAGTCCGTCCCCGCGGCGATCGGCACACCGGCCCGCGCCGCGATGGCAATGCTCCGTTCGGCCGCCTCGAGCCGGCCGCGGATCGCGGACGCTCCGTCGCCGCGGAACGTGCCGAGCCGCGTCGTCCGCCCGAACGTCAGCCAGGAGCGGAAGACGGCCAGCGTCGAGACGAGGAACGTCCCTCGGCGGGCCATGTCCGCGGCCAGGTCGGCATCGAGCTCATGGCCGTGCTCGATCGCGTCGACGCCGCCCGCGACCGCGGCACGGGCTCCGGCCAGGCGGCCGGCATGAGCGGTGACGCGCGCATCCCGGTCGTGCGCCATCCGGACGACGCGCCGGACCTCGGCGGCCGACCACGGGGCGGTCGCGGCATCGGGCCCGTCGAGGTAGAGCTTGACCAGGTCGGCGCCCTCCTCGAGCTGGCGCTCGGCGGCCGCGAGCAGCGCGTCGGCATTCCCAGCCTCGATCGCCAGCCCGGCGGGCAGGCTGCCGGTCCGGGTCAGCCACGTGCCGGCCGCCCGGATGTGCGGGAACTGGCGGTGACCCCCTTCGGCCCAGCGATCGCGGATGCCGAGGCTGAGCGCCCGTTCGCGGCCATCCTCCGGGTCGACGCCGCGCGGCGCGCCGACATCGCGTGCCCAGCGCACCCCGGCCGAGGTCAGCAGGCGCGCGTTGCGTTCCGCGACCCGCAGCGCCGCAGCGGGGTTGTCCAGCCCGCGCTCGATCCAGTGCGCCCCGCCCGGCATCGTGAGATGGCTGTGGGCGTCGACCATGCCCGGCACGAAGGTCGCCCCGCTGGCGTCGATCAGCTCGAGCCCGCGCCGCGGTCCCGGATCCTCCTCACCGTCGGACGGCCGGATCCAGCGAATGACGCCGTCTTCGACGTAGATGCTCACGCCCAGCTCAAGCCGGTCGGATCGGCCGTCTGCGAGCGCGCCGTCGCGGTACAGCCGGCGGATTGCCGGCGGGTCGGGGGTTGGAACGGGAGCCGACGAGGATGGTGGCGTCGCTGTCGGCGACGGCACTGCGGCGACCTCGCTGGGTGCCGCCGGCGAGCGAGTCGGCGCCGGGGCCACGGCCGTTGCGGATGATGTTGGGCTCGGCCGCGGCGTCGGATCGATGCGATCAGCGCACGCCGCGAGGGCCGCCGCCAGCGAGGCGAGCAGGAATCGGCGCCGGGTCAGGTCGGCATCGTGGGCCATCGCAGCCCGCCGAGCGTAGCACCGGTCTGGCCGGGCTTCGGCTTACTGCCCGGCCGACCGCCAGGCGTCGCGCAGGCGGATGCGGCCCGCCGTCTGCAGGGCGGCCCCCGAGTAGACCCGTCCACCGACGACGAACAGGACCCAGATCGCCGCGATGGTGATCAGCGCCGCCACGAGGATCTCGACGGGTGTGATCGCGCCGAGCGCGGCGCGCATCGGCACGACCATGGGCGCCGAAAACGGAATGAACGAGGCCGCGATCGCGATCGGGCCACTCGGGTCGTTGATCACCGCGAAGATCGCCACGAAGTAGGACAGCATGGCGACGATCGTCACCGGCGTCGACGCATTTGACGCCTCCTCCATCCGCGAGGCGAGCGCCCCGAGCACGCCAAGCGCGGTCGAGTACAGGGTGTAGCCGAGGATGAACCACACCACGAGCTGGACGGCCGCGCCGGGCGTCGTCGCGGGCAGCTCGAATTCCTGCGTCAACGATGCGGCGATGAACCCCGCGACGACGAACACCGCCAGCTGGACCAGCCCGAGGATCCCGATCCCGAGGACCTTGCCCATGAGCAGGTCACGCGGCAGGACGGTCGACAGGACGACTTCCATCACCCGGCTCTGCTTCTCCTCGACCACGCCCGTGAGCACGGTGAATCCGAACGAGAAGACACCGACGAGGATGAGCACCGCGCCGATGTTGGCAATGAGGAAGCGGGCGTCGGCGCCCTCCTCGGGTGGCTCGAGGGCGCGGACGGTGGGCGGCGTCTGGGCCTCGACGAACGCCGTGGGGTCGACGCCTTCGGCCTCGAGGGCTGCGTTCACGCGGAGCCCGGCGACGGCGCTGCCGACCACACCCTGGATCGTCGGATCGGGCGACTCGCGGAACGCAAGCTCACCCGGCGTCGACAGATCCTCGGGCACGATCAGCAGCGCGGCGACCTGGTCGTCGAGCAGTGCCGTTTCGCCGGCCTCGCGGTCGGCGAACCGGACGAGGGCGATGTCCTGGTCCAGTGCCGCCGCGGTCGTGGCGATCGCGGACTCGAGCCGGTCCGAAGCCGGCTCGACGACGCCCACACGGGTCGGGCCTTCGTCCCCGAAGACCAGGACTGGCACGACGAACGATCCGATGATGATCGTGGTCGTGAACAGGACCGAGAAGATGAACCCGCGGCTGCGGCCGCGTTCGAGCAGCTCCCGACGGGCCACGAGCCAGATGCTTCGGGCACGGCTCATCGGTGAACCCCGGCCGGTTCGGCCGGCTCCGTCACCGGTTCGGCGACCGCCTCCATGAACAGCTCCGACAGGCGCGGTGGCTGATAGCTGAACTGGCGCAGCTCGCCGGCGCTCCGAGCGGCAGCCAGCAGCGCGTCGAGGGGCACGCTGTCGTCCACCAGGAGGCGCATCCTGCCCCCGCTGTGCTCGAGCACCTGCACGTCGGGCAGGCTGCCGATCCACGCCCCGTCGGTCCCGGCCACCTCGATGTCGAGATGGCGCCGCCCCGACGACGCCTTGAGCTCGTCGATCGGCCCCGCCGCGACGATCCGGCCACGGGCGATGATTACGACGTCCTCGCAGACGTCCTCGACCAGGTCGAGCTGATGGCTCGAGAAGACGACCCCAACGCCCTTGGCTGCCTCTTCGCGGACGACCTCGGTCATCGTCGCCGTGCCCAGCGGGTCGAGGCCGGAGAATGGCTCATCGAGGACAACCAGCTCTGGATCGTGGACGAGCGCCGTCGCAAGCTGGATGCGCTGCTGGTTGCCGTGGGACAGCTCTTCGAGCTTGGACTTCTCCCGATCGGCGAGACCGAGTCGCTCGAGCCAGCGCCGACCTGCTGCCTCCGCCTGCTTGCCAGACAGCCCGTGCTGCTGGCCGAAATAGCTCAGCTGCTCGCCGACCCGCATGCGCGGGTACAGGCCGCGCTGTTCGGGCATGTAACCGAAGCGCAAGCGGGTCTTCCGGTCGATCGCCGCGCCCTTCCAGCGAACTTCGCCGCGGTCGGGTCGCGCGAGGCCGAAGATGCAACGCATGGCTGTCGTCTTGCCGGCCCCGTTCGGGCCGAGGAACCCAACGATGCGCCCGGGGCGTGCGCTGAACGTCGCACCGTCGAGGGCCACGACGTTCCCGTAGCGTTTGGCGAGGTCATTGATCTCGAGCATGGGCAGTGCTGCTCCCCCGTGGGCTGTACGGCCCATGATCGCCGCAACGCGCCGAACCCGCAGAGCCGGGCCGACGAATCCAAACGACCCCGGTCCGTGGGACCGGGGTCGTTCGCGGTTCGAGGGAGGCTACTCGGCCGTGATGGTGCCGTTCATGTCCGGATGGACCTCGCAGATGAATGGGTATGCACCCGCTGCGAGCGCCGGGACCTGGTAGGTCACCTTCTGGTTCGTCACGATCTCGCCCTTGAAGACGCTTGCGCCCGTCGAGTCCGAGATCGCGATGTTGTGCGGCGCGCTTTCCTGGTTGTCGAGCACGAGCTGGAACGGGGCGCCGGCCGGAACGGTGACCTCGGTCGGGGAGAACGCGAGGTCCTTGGCGGTGACGACCGGGGCGTCCGGATCGGCCGGGCCGGCCGGCGTGGCCGGGGCCGCCGAGGTGCCCGAGCATGCGGCGAGGACCGCGGCCAGGGCGACGAGCCCGAGGGTCAGCGTCAGTCGCTTCATGTGGATGGATGCTCCTTCTGCGTTGCTGGGTGCGGGTTCTAGGCGGCCGCGCCGACCCGGCCGCTGCGGCGCGTGACGAGCGCGAACAGCGAGCTCAGCTCGCGGCGGACGACCGTGACCGGGTTGCCGTCCATGCGCACGAAGTCGATGGCCAGCAGGACGATGAGCGCGACCTCGATACCCTTGGCAAGGTAGGCCGTCGAGTAGTACGGGCCCTGGATCGCCCACCCGATGATCGTGGTGGCAGCGTAGCCCATCAGGCCGAGACGGATCGCCCAGCGGAAGCGGACGGCGAGCGCGAGCGGGATGACCATCGCGATGGCGCCCACGACGTACCCAACCGCGTTGAGCGTGAACAGCAGGCCGCCGAGGGTGGAGTGGATGTAGCCGGTCGCGAGCGCGAGGCCGACGATTCCGATGCGGATGGCGACGTCGGTGGCGCGGAGGCTGGTTGGACGAGCGAACATCTGGGACGAGACCTCCAGTGGGATGACGGCGAGGGTGCCTGCGCCGGACTGACTTCCGGCGTCCTGCGGCCATGGTCGAGGGCCTGCCACACCGCTGCGCCCGGCAAGCGTCGGCGCACCCGCCACGACGTGTGCACCCAACGCTTCACGTCGGGAGGCGGCCGCCGTGCTGGACGGATGACGTAGAAGGCCCCGGCGGGCGGCGATCCCCGCGCTGGGCGATGCGTCGTATCCTCCGCACGTGCCAGCCCGGAAACGCACTCCCGATACCACTGTGGCCGCGGCCGCGCCGGTCATCCCGACGTCGGCCCGACGCGTGCCTGCCGAAACAAAGACGAACGGCACGACCCCGTCCGCCTACGGACCAGCCGTCGACGCGCTCCTGATCGGTGCCGTCGACGAGGCGGCCCGCCTGCTCGATGCGGACGGGGCGATGGTGTACCTGCTCGACCCTGGAACCGACATCCTCCGCTTTGCCTTCGACGCGGGCATCGAGAGCGAGGAGAGCCGCCGCCTGGTGCGCCGGATCGAGCTGCCCATCGGGCTCGGGATGTTCGGCCGGGCCGTCGCCGAACGGAGCGTGGTCAAGACCGACGATTACGCGACTGACGATGCCTTCGACCACGCGCCCGATGCCGACCGGATGGTGGCCGACAGCGGGATTCGCTCGATGGTCGTCGCGCCACTGGTCAGCGGCGAGGAGGTCTTCGGGGCGCTCGGCGCGTTCTCGAATCGGACCGGCGCCTTCGACCCCGCCCAGATCGCGCTGGTCCGCGCGCTCGCGGACCATGCCGCCGCGGCGATCGCCAACGCCCGGTTGATCGCCGACCTGGACCGCTCGCGCCGTGAGCTGGCCCAGCGCGCCGAGATCGAGCGCAGCCTGCGCGAGATCGCCGCGCGTATCAGCAGCGCGAGCGATCTCGACGCCGTGCTGCAGCGCACGGTCGACGAGGCCAGCCGCCTGATCCACGCCGACGGCGCGATCCTCGACGTCCTGGACCCCGCGACGGACGTCCTCCACTGGGCGTTCGACTCGGGCCTGTCGCTGCTGTTCTCGGCCGAGGAGCGCGCCGAGCTGTGGATCGAGCTGGGGGTGGGCGCGACCGGTCGCGCGCTTGCCGAAAACCGGGTCATCGTCGCGGGCGACAACCTGGTCGACGAGTTTCCCGCCTCCGCCCAGTCTGACCTGTTCTTTGGGCGCACCGGGTTCCGTTCGATGATCGCCGCCCCGATCGCCGGCGACGCCGGCCGGCTGGGCGTCCTCGAGGTGTATTCGCGCCGTCCGAACGCCTTCGATGCCGACGACGGGCAGCTCATCCAGATCCTCGCGAGCCAGGCCGCGATCGCGATCACCAATGCGCGCCTCATCGAGGAGCTCGCCCGTTCACGCGGCGAGCAGGCGCGCGCCGCCGAGGCGGAGCGGGCGCTGCGCGAGATCGCGGCCCGCATGACGGCGATGCGCGACCAGGACGAGATCCTCAAGGTCATCAACGAGGAGGCCGCGCGGCTGCTGCGGGGCAGCGGCGCGATGATCAACCTGACCGGCGGCTCGGGCTCGCTCAACGACGCCTGGGTCCACCTGTCCGAGGGCGTGTCGAGCGTCGGCGAGCGCGTGCAGCTGCTCGAGCAGGGCGGGCTGCAGGAGGACGCCGGCGTGTCCGGGCTCGCGCTGCGCACGCGCGAGGTCGAGTGGAGCGATGACTACCTGGTCGATGAACGCTTCGAGCACACGTCGGAGCGCGACCAGTTCGTCCGCGAGGTCGGCGTTCGCTCGGTCATCTCCGCGCCGTTGGTCCGCGACGACGAAGTGCTCGGCGTCCTGACCGTGTACGCCGATCCGGTCGGCGCATTCGGCCCTGAAGACGCGGCACTGCTGGGCGCGCTGGCCGACCAGGGCGCCGTGACGATCATGAACGCGCGCCTCATCGACGAACTGGAGCGATCGCGCGAGGAAGTTGCGAAGCGGGCCGACTCGGAGCGCACGCTGCGCGAGATCGCCGCCAGGGTGTCGGCGATCCTCGAGCCCGGGGAGGTGCTCCAGCGGATCGTGGACGAGGCGGCGCGCCTGCTCGACTCGGACGGCGCGCGGATCGATCTGTATGACGCGGAGCGCGACATCCTGCGCTGGGGTTACGCCGCGGGCGACGCCATGAAGGCCGTTCCGGATTGGGCCGTCGAGAGCGGGCTCAAGCCGCGCCAGGGGGTGGCCGGCCTCGCCTTCGCGGAGCAGCGGCCGGTGATCGCCCAGGACTACGCGACCGACGACCGTTTCGAGACCACCGAGGGCATCACCGCGTTCGTCGCGAACGCGGGCATCCGGGCGGTCCTGGCCGCACCGCTTCCTGGCGAAGAGGGTTCGATCGGCGTGATCTCGGTCGTGTCGCGCACCCCCGGCGTGTACCGCGAGGTCGATGCGGAACTGCTCAGCGCGCTCGCGACGCAGGCGTCGATCGCCCTCGTCAACGCCCGTCTGATGCAGGCGCTGGAAGGCTCGCAGGCCGTCATCGAGCGGCGTGCTGGCTCCGAACAGGCATTGCGCGAGATCGCCACCCGGATCACCGCGATCCGGGAGCCGGGCGACCTGCTCCAGCACGTCGTGGAGGAGTCCGCGCGCCTCCTGCGCGCGGATGGGGCGCTGCTCGAGCTGTACGACGCGACGACGCAGACCCTCGAGTACGCCTTCGACGCCGGCCTGCCCGAGCGGCAGCGGCGCGACGTCCAGGACACGGCCGGCAAGCTCGGTGAGGGCGTGTCAGGCAAGGCGATCAGCGAGCGGCGCGTCATCGTGATCGACGACTACCTGAGCTCGGACGAGTTCGTCCACACCCCCGCGAACGACGCGCTGGCAAAGGCGAGCAGCATCCGCTCGCTGATCGCGGCGCCCATCGTGGGCGAGGACGGGCCGCTTGGCACCATCGAGGTGTTCCGCCGCAAGCCTGCCCAGTTCGACCAGATCGATGCGGCGGTGCTCGGCGGCCTTGCGGACCAGGCAGCGGTGGCGATCACCAACGCGCGGCTCATCGCCGAGCTGGCCCGGTCGCGCGCCGAGATCGAGCACCGTGCGGAGCGCGAGCGAACGCTGCGCGACATCGCGGCACGAATCGCCTCGCTGCGCGACCCGGGCGAGGTGCTGGAACGCGTCGTCGAGGAGGCGAAACGCCTGCTGGCGTCGGACGGCGCGCACCTCACGCGCCTCGACGAGGACGGCCGCGCCCTGATCCCCGTGGTCGTCGCGGGTGGCGACGAGCGAATGGCGGATTGGGTCAAGACCCAGCGCTTCCCGTTGGGCGAAGGGATCAACGGGCTCGCGGCCCGCGACGCAGCACCGGTCTGGACCGCGGACTACCTGACCGACGGGCGCATCCCGCTCGAGCAGGACGACATCGCGACCGCGAACCGGCTCGGGCTGCGCGGCATGGCCGCCGCGCCACTCCGCTCGCAGTCGGAGGGCGTGATCGGGACGCTGGCCGTGTCCTATGCCCAGCCGCGCTCGTTCGACCCCGAGGAGCTCGACTTGCTGCAGGGGCTCGCGGACCAGGCTGCGATCGCGATTACCAACGCGGGACTGCTCGAGCGCCTCACCGATTCGGAGCGACGCTATCGCCACCTGGTCCAGAACTCGCCGGACATGATCTGGTCGATCGGTTCGGACGCGACGTTCACGTTCCTCTCGGACACGTGCGAGCGGCTGACCGGCTGGACGCCCCACGAGCTGCTCGGGCGCCACTTCGGCGCGCTGGTGCATTCCTCGTCGCAGGAGGTCGCCGAGCTCGACTGGGTCGCCACGTTCACCAGCCCGTCCCAGGAGGTCCGCGGACGGGTAAACCTGCTGCGCCGTGACGGCAGCGCCCTGCCGGCCGAGTTCACGGCGATGGCCACGCTCGACGCCGACGGCAAGTTCGCCGGCGTGAACGGGTCGGTCCGCGACATGACGGAGACCGACCGCCTCGAGCGCGAGTTGCGCGAATCGGAGGCGCGCTTCCGCCAGATCGTGCAGACGACACCGGACGTCATCTGGCGCGCGGATGCGTCGGGCCGGTTCACCTTCGTCGCGGATGGCGCGGTCGACTTGTTCGGCTGGACGGCCGAGGAGATCGTGGGCAAGCACTTCGGGTTCCTGACCCTCGATGAGTCGATGCCCGAGGCGATCGCCAACTGGGAGCAGCTGGCCCGCGAGCCCGACGTGACCCAGCACGTGAACTACGTCCTGCGCCGGCGGGACGGCTCGACCTTCCGCTCGGAGATCGCCGCGATCGGCCTCACCGAAAACGGCCGCTTCGTCGGCGGGCAGGGGACCGTGCGCGACATCAGCGAGCGCGAGCGTTTGGAGCGCGAGCTGCGCCGCCAGGCCGGCGAGCTCGCGTCGAGCGAGGAGCGTTCCCATCTCGCGCGCGAGCTGCACGATTCGGTGACGCAGGCCCTGTTCTCCATGACGCTCGTCGCGCGCAGCGTCGAACTGCTGCTCGAGCGCGACCCGGAGGCGGCCCGGACCCAGCTTGCCCAGCTGCGCGATCTCCAGCGCGAGGCGCTCGCCGAGATGCGTGCGCTGATCTTCGAGCTGCGCCCCGGCAACGTGGAGCAGGACGGCCTCGTTCGTGCGCTGCGCACCCACAGCGCGGCGCTGCAGGGACGCATCGGCCTGCCGATCGTGGTCGAGTCCGATGTCGACGATCGGCTGCCGCTCGAGGTCGAGGAGACGCTTTACCGCATCTCCCAGGAGGCGCTCCACAACGTCGTGAAACACGCCGCGGCCCGCCAGGTCCGCATCGCGCTCGAGCGCGCGCGGTCCGGCGTCCGCCTGTGGATCGAGGACGATGGCAAGGGCTTCGATCCCGAGGCCGTACCCGACAGCCACCTCGGCATCGCCGGAATGCGCGCGCGGGCGGCCAAAATCGGCGCCCAGCTCGAGTGCCGCAGCGAGCCCGGTCGCGGAACGACGATCGAGGTCGTCGTGCCCGATGAGGTGATTGAGCGCTTCCCCGCGTCGAGCCTGCCCACCGCGCCGACGCCCAGCGTGCGCTGACTTCCCGTTGCGCGGCTCGTCGTAGTTGCGCTCGGCGGAATGACGTACGGCGGCGATGCCTTTGGTCCATCGCAGGCAAAAGCCCGCCGCCCGACGATAGTTGCGTATGCACGAACCGGCCCCCGACGGGCATGCGCCGATCCGTGTCCTGGTCGTCGACGCCGACGAGCGGGTCAGGGAGAGTCTGGCCGGCCTGCTCGCCATCGGTGGCCATGTGGTCGTTGTCGGGACGGCCGGTGACCCTGGCGCGGCGCTCGACCTTGTTTCCTCCACCAACCCCGACATCGTGATGCTCGATCCACGCCTCCCCGACGTCGATCGCGGGCTCGGGCTCGTCGGCAGCCTGCGGATGGCCGCTCCGGGCGTTCGTATCGTCGTGATGAGTTGGTCGGACTCCCTCGACAACGGGCTCGCGTCGTGCGGCGCCGACGCATTCGTGCGCAAGACGTTCCGACCCAGCGAGCTGTTCGCCGCGATCCAGGCGGCCGGAGGCACGCCGCCACACTGACGCCAGTGCGGCGTGCCTTTGCTAGAATCGCGCTTGACCGTCACGCCCCCCGGCTCACCTCCTCGCGCAACGCGGCGCCGCCGCAGGAGAACTCGTGGACGAACGCTCCAAGATTCGCGTGCTGCTCGTCGACGACCACGCGGTCGTCCGCACCGGCCTGAGGACGTTTTTCGATCTGCAGGACGACATCGAAGTGGTGGGCGAGGCGTCGGACGGCTCGGAAGGCGTGGCGATGGCGCGCCGGCTCGAGCCGGACGTGGTCCTGATGGACCTGCTGATGCCGAACATGGACGGCATCACCGCGATCTCCCGCATCAAGGCCGAGCGGACCGAGACCGAGATCGTGACCATGACCTCGTTCATCGAGGAGGAGAAGGTGACCTCGGCGCTCGAGGCCGGTGCTTCGGGTTACGTGCTCAAGGACGCCGAGGCCGAGGAGGTCGCCGCCGCCGTTCGCGCCGCCTATGCCGGTGAGGTCCACCTGGATCCGGCCGTGGCCCGGCTGCTCGCGCAGCGCATGCGCACGAAGAAGTCGCCGGACGAGGAGCTCGTCGAGCCCCTGACCGACCGCGAGAAGGACGTCCTCCGGCTGCTCGGCCAGGGCATGAGCAACAAGGAGATCGGCACGGCGCTGTTCATCACCGAACGCACTGCTCGGACCTACGTGTCGAACATCCTCGGCAAGCTCGGGTTGCAGTCGCGGACGCAGGCGGCGCTCTACGCCGTCGAGCACAAGCTCACCGAGTAGACGGCATGCTCGTCACATGACGGACGAGCGTCGCAGCGCCATGGTCCTTGGCGCCATCCTCATCCTCGTCGGTGGCGCGTTCCTGTTGGGCAACGTCACCGGCTTCTCGCTCGACGCCGCGTGGCCGCTGTTCATCATCATTCCGGGACTCGTGCTGTTCGGCGCCTCATTCGCCGCAGGCGGCGATGCCGGCGTGGGCCTGGCGATCGCCGGCTCGATCGTCACGACCGTTGGGCTCGTCCTGGCCGTCCAGGAGGCCACGGGCCTGTATGCGTCCTGGGCGTACGCCTGGGCGCTCGTGGCACCCGGCTCGGTCGGGGTCGGCATGTTCCTCCACGGGACGTTCACCGGGCGGCAGGACCTCCGAAGGGACGGGCTTCGCGTGGCCGGCGTCGGCCTGGCGTTGTTCATCGGGTTCGCGCTGTTCTTCGAAGGCGTGATCGGGCTGTCCAGCGATGGGCCGCCGCTGGAAGGCCTGCTGCCGATCCTGTTGATCGGGCTTGGCGCGATCCTCGTCGTAGGCAGCCTCGTGGTGCGCCGGCGTCCCGACGCGTCGTAAAGACTGGCCGCGCGCTCCTGTCGTGGGGCGGCAGCAGTGATGAACCGAGGGTCTCGAACCGTCGATCTGTAGCGCCCCACGGCAGGAATGCATCCCCGCGGGGCGTTTCTGCCGAGGCACGGCAGGTTGGACACGTGAGCCTGTGCTCCTTCGTCTCTGCTGCCGCGGGGCGGCAAAAGTGGGCCGCGTACCTAGCCCACCGAGACGACCCGGTAACGGGCCTCGCCCTGCGGCGTGCGCACCACGACCTCGTCGCCCGCGCCGCGCCCGAGCAGTGCCTTGCCGACGGGCGACGCCACCGAGATCCGACCGTCGTTCGGGTTCGCTTCGGACGTTCCCACCAGGACGTACGTGACCTCGTCGCCGTCGGCTTCGACGGTGACCGTCGAGCCGAGGCCGATGGAGCCGCCGGCCGTCGGCGCCGCGACCACCTCGGCCCCGCGCAGCAGCGCCTCGATCGTCTGGATCCGCCCCTCCAGGAAGCCCTGCTCCTCACGCGCCGCGTGGTAGTCGGCATTCTCCTTCAGGTCGCCGAGCTCCTTTGCCGCCCGGATCCGGGCGACGACCTCCGGGCGGCGCTCCTCGGTGAGCACCCGCAGCTCCTCCTGCAACCGGGCGGCGCCATCGGTCGTGAGCCGGACCTGCTCGAGGGTGCGACGGGTCGCTTCCACCTTCGGTGCGACGGCCGCGCCGGTCCGCCGAGACGCCGAGGGCTTGGGAGCCGCACGCGTCGTGTGTGCGGGGGGTTCGCCACGCGCTCCGTCGGCGTCGCCATCAGGCAGCTGCACGACCCGCGTCGGCGGCGTCGGTGCGGTGGGCTCGGCGCGGATCGAGCCGGTCAGCCCGGTCTGCTTTCGAGCGCCTGTCGGCGTGCGCAGGTTGGCGAACGGCAGCACGACCTCCGTGTCGGGCAAGGCCGAGCGTTCGGCCGCGGGAACACCCTCGCCGAAGGCCGCGAGCAGGGCGTCCTCGTACTCCTCCACCGCATCCGTAGCCGCCCACCAGATTCGCGCCCGCTCCAGCCCGCTCAGCGCCTGGAGCCAGTGCCCGCCGGGATGCGGCCGGCGCTCGCCCAGCGGCGTCTCGCGCAGCGCACGCACCCGGTTCGCGATCGACGTCGGCGTGGCACCCACGTACAGCACGACCTGCGACGGCAGCCAGAACGCTGCCAGCCGCGCCGCCAGGGCGCGCGATGTGGGGCGTCCACCGTCCATCCGGAGGCTCTCGACGCGTTCGAGCCACTTGCCCACCCGGGTCAGTTCGAGCGGTGCCGACGGCAGGGGACCGGGCAGCTCGACCAGGAACACGCCCGAGCCGACGGCCGGAACCGGCCGGCCCCACGGAACCGGGCCGTCGGCGAGCAACCCGATGGCGCGAAGCAGTCCAGGGGCGCTGGGGTCCATCCGTCGCATGGTAGCGAGGACCGAGAGGCGCTATCGTTCGGAGCCTCATGACCCCGCGCACGCCGGCGGCTCGCCCTCGCCGCCGATCCGTCACTGCCCTGCTCATCGCGACGATCGCCTTCGTCGGGACGGTCGCAGTCGCGTCGTGGCCCCGACAACCGGCGACGGGACCGTTGGCTGCGGCCCTGTCGACCGATGGTTCCGGGCCGCAGCAGCCCGATTCGGCCGCGTCGACGCCGACCCACGAGATCGCCGGCGGCGGGGACGTTCCGGCCAGCGGTCCGCCGAACTCCGGCCCGGCGGCGACCGTTGTCCCGGGCGCGGTCCCGGAGGCAACCGCGCCTCCGCCAAACGCGGCACCCGCCGTCGCCGAGGCCCTCGACCAGAAGCTGCAATCCCGTCTGAACAAGCTTCGCTCGAAATACGCGATCCCCGGCGTGTCCGTGACGATCATCCTGAATGACGGCGCGACGTGGACCGGGACGAGCGGCCTGGCCAACGTCCGAAAGAAGACCCGCGTCAAGGAGGACACCGCATTCGCCCTGGCCAGCGTCAGCAAGACGTACACCGCGGCGTTGATCCTCGCCCTCGCCGACGAACGCAAGCTCGACCTCGACGAGCGCGTCTCGAAGTTGCTGCCGAAGATCCGCTTCACGGGCCGCGCGACGGTCCGCCAGCTGTTGAGCCACACGAGCGGCCTGCCCGACTTCTTCCTCAACGGCAAGATCGACCGGGCGCTCTTCGGCGATCGCAGCCGCGAATGGACGACGCGCGACGCCTTCCGCTTCGTGGGCAAGCCCCTGTTCGCCGCGGGCAAGGGCTGGTACTACTCGAACACCAATTACGCGCTGCTGGGGATGATCGCCGAGGCCGTCGACGGACGTCCGCTGGCGGAACAGTTGCGCGTCCGGTTCCTCGATCCACTCGGCCTCGACCACACCTACCAGCAGGTCACCGAGAAGCCGCGCGGCCCGATCGCCCGTGGCTACCGCGTGCTGGGCACGCTGTCGAAGCCGGTCTACCGCGACCAGTCGGACGGCAGCAAGGCGATGCCGTTCACGTCGGTGGTGACGGCCGCCGGCGGGGCCGGGTCGATGGCGGCCACCTCGGGCGATGCGGCGCGCTGGGCACGGGCCCTCTACGCGGGCGACATCCTGCCGCGGGCGACGGTCCGGGCAATGATCGGCGAGGCCCGCAAGACGGCGCGCTTCCACCCGAAGATCGGCTACGGCCTGGGCGTCCAGGTCGCCACGATCGACGGCCGGCCGACGCTGGGTCACTCCGGCCGCCTGGTTGGCTTCCGGTCAGTGGTGCGCCATCTGCCCGAGGAAGGCATCACGATCGCGGTGCTGATGAATGAGTCGAACACCGACCCGACGATCATCGCCAAGGCCCTTCTCCGCATCGTCAGCCCGCCGAAGCTCGAACCGGACGCGGCAGCCAGCCCCAGCCCGAACTGACGGCGCTGAGCCGCGCCGGGTCCGCGCGGTCGCGTGACGGTCCGGATCGGGACGTCGGGCTGGCAGTACCGCGACTGGCGCGGGCCGTTCTACCCCGCGCGCCTCGCACAGACCCACTGGCTCGAGGCGTACGCAGACGCGTTCGCGACGGTCGAATCGAACAACGCGTTCTACCGGCTGCCCGATCGCCACGTGTTCGAGGCCTGGGCGGAGCGCACGCCCGACGACTTCGTGATGGCCGTCAAGATGAGCCGCTTCCTGACGCACATCCGACGCCTGCGCGACCCGGCGGAGCCAGTCCAGCGGTTCCTCGACCGGACGGCCGGGCTGGGCGGCAAGCTCGGCCCGGTGCTCATCCAGTTGCCCCCGCAGCTGCGCGCCGACCACGACCGGCTGGCGGACACCCTTCGGCGATTCCCCGGAGAGGTACAGGTCGCGGTGGAGTTCCGGCACGAGAGCTGGTTCACGGATGACACCCGGCGGTTGCTCGAACGGCATCGCGCGGCGCTCTGTCTGGCCGACCGGCGCGGGGTCCTCACGCCCCTGTGGCGGACGGCCGACTGGACCTACCTGCGCTTCCACGAGGGTCGTGCGGCGCCGCGGCCGTGCTACGGCCGGGCATCCTTGCGCAGCTGGGTTGAGCGCCTGCGCAACGGCTGGGGCCCGAGCGCCGAGGCGTGGGTCTACTTCAACAACGACCCGCGCGGCTGCGCACCGCGGGACGCCGCACGCTTCGCGCGATTGGTTGAGCATGCCGGCCTCGATCCGAGCCGAACCCCGCCAACACGGACCATCCGTCCTCGGGGCGCGCCCTGAGCAGAGGTACGACCGGCAGGCGGCGCCCGTACCGATGGGGAGTCGCCGGCTTGACGGCTACCCCCAAGATTCGCGAAAAGGAGGCATGGCGTTATGCCGATCCGGGTGGATGCCTACACGAATACCGGAATGGCCGGAGGCTGGCTCATCGGGGCCGCCCACCTGCGCGAAGCCCTCGAGTCCGGTCAGCCGCTCGAGCTGAACCGCGTGACGTGGCAGGCCATCGAAAACCTCGCTCCGAGCGAGCTCGGCTCGATCGCCCTCGAACCCGACGACCTGATCGTCGTGGTCGGTGACGACGAGAGCATCATCCCGGTCCACGCCGTATGGCACGCCGTCCGGCTCGAAGCCGGGATCTACCGGATCGAAGGCGAACTGCCGACGATGCCCGGATTCGACCCCGGGCGCGCGCTGACGCGCCCGAGCGGCGAGTTCGTGCTCCTGCGCGACGTGCGCGTGGAGCTGAAAGACCGGCCCGACGTCGGGACGGTCAGTGTCGCGCACGCTTTCATCAACCGCTACACGGTGGAGCGCGTCGAGGCCGACCTCATGCTGGGCTTCTTCTTCCCGGGCGCCGAGGTCGACGAGTCGCGCCTGCCCGGCCCAGCCCTCGGAGCCGAACCGCCCGACGCGACGTCCGCCGACGCGGCGCCGGCGGACCCCGCCTCAGCGACGCCGGCCACTCCCGGCTGACGCCCGGCCGCGAAGCGGCTTGCGATGCGCATGGTGGGTCTCGCCCGGCCGCCGAGCCGAGAACCCGCCGATCGGCCGCGGCTCGGTGTCGCGCTCCGGCACGAACCCCTCCTCGACCGTCCAGGGGATGGCCCGCCGCAGCAGGCGCTGGACGCCGCGCAGGAGCTCGGCCTCGTCCATCGTGACGAGCGAGATCGCTTCGCCCGTCGCACCGGCGCGGCCGGTCCGGCCGATGCGGTGGATGTAGTCCTGCGGATTCCACGGCAGCTCGAAGTTCACGACGACCGGCAGATCCTCGATGTCGAGGCCACGCGCAGCAACGTCGGTCGCGACGAGCACGCGAACGTCACCGGTCTTGAACCCTTCGAGCGCGCGCATCCGCTCCGGCTGCGAGCGGTCCGAGTGGATGGCGACCGCATCGAGACCGGCGCGATCCAGACGTGACGCCAGGCGCGTCGCCGCGATCTTCGTGCGGGTGAACACCAGGACCTGGCGCAGGTCGTCGGTCCGCAGCAGGTGGATGAGGAGCTCCTCCTTGCGGTCACGATCGACCGGGTAGACGAGCTGGCGGACGGCCTCGGCCGCCGTGTTGCGTGGCGCGACCTCGACGGTAGCGGGGTCGTCCAGGATCGTGCTGGACAGCGAGCGCACCTCGTCGTCAAAGGTCGCCGAGAAGAGCAGGTTCTGGCGGCGCGGCGGCAGCATCGCCAGGATCTTGCGGATGTCGGGCAGGAAGCCCATGTCGAGCATCCGATCGGCCTCGTCGAGCACGAGGATTGACACCTGGCCGAGATTCACGGTGCGCTGCTGGACGTGGTCCAGCAGGCGGCCGGGCGTCGCGACGAGGATCTCGACACCGGCCAGCAGCACCTTGGTCTGCGGTTCGATCGGCACGCCGCCGTACACGACGCTGGAGCGCAGCGGCACCGACCGGCCGTACGTGCGGATCGCCTCATCCACCTGGACCGCGAGCTCTCGGGTCGGGACGAGGATCAGCGCACGAACGGGGTGGCGGGCCGGCGAGAAGCTGGTGTTGGCGTGCTCACGGAGGCGGTCGAGGATCGGCAGCGCAAACGCCGCGGTCTTGCCGGTGCCGGTCTGGGCGGCGGCGAGGACGTCCCGACCCTGGAGGACGAGCGGGATGGCGGCCGCCTGGACGGGCGTGGGTTTGACGTAGCCCTCCTCGGCGACGGTTCGGAGGAGGTCGGGCGACAGGCCGAGCGATTCGAAGGTCAAGCTGACTCCTGATGGGTGGGCCTGGCGGAGGATACCCGAAAGTGGCCCGCGGCCCGACGCTGGCAAGAGGCGCTGGTCAGGGCGCGCGAGGGCAAGGCGCCGCCGGCAGTCGTGCGCCCTGCCGGCGCCTCAGGGTCCTAGGACAAATGCCCGCGTCGTCTGGTGCATGCGACGGACGACGGGCGCTTGATCGGTTTGCGATACTCTGCGCCGACCCCCAGCACCCCAGGCAGACAGGTTTCAACAGCAGACGCCGCCCCCACGGCAGACCCCTGTCGACCCATCCGGGCCCCCGGCTCGGCGGTCACGATCGGCTCACCCGATCAGGGACCGTGATTGCGCGCGCCCCCCAGCGCGTGCGGTTTCGTCTCGCCCCCTAAATGTCTGTCGTGCCACGGCACCAGTCCACCGTCGGCGCGTGCCCCAATCGCGCTGTTCTGGCAGGAAGGGAGGCATGAGTTTTGCCGGTTGCCCAAGCAGGCGCCCAGAGGGCGCTCCCACGACCCGTTCGGATCCTCGTGATGCTCGCGTTCGGGGCCAGTCTCATCGTCTGCTACCTGGCCACCGACCCCACCCCGGCCCTGGCCGCCAGCAAGAAGGTCGTCGTCGTCGTCGGCCCCGTCGGATCCCAGACC
>DASTYU010000042.1:0-3464 GCA_035764655.1 Candidatus Limnocylindrales bacterium | reverse complement strand
CAAAGGTTCGATCCGGCTTGGTCGTGATCTCGAGGTCACGCCGGAAGGCGCCCAGCGCCATCCCGTCGGCGATGTCGGCCAGGGCGAGCGCGAACGCAAGCCACGTCTCGAGCTCCCGCTCGTCGCCACGCCGAAGGGACGCCGACCACTCGGGTCCGAACGACGTCAGTGACATGTGCCGCTCCCCTGGTCCGTGAAGTCACCACCGTCGACCGGGATGAACTGCCAGTCGTATGAGCCCCGATGGAGGTCGAGCCGGAGCACGCCGTAGGTCGACGCCTGGCGGACCTCGCTGTTCGGATCTTCCTCGTCGAAGTCGCGCAGCGCCGCGCCACCGGTCCCGGCGACGATCTGGCGGATCCCGCGTTCCGGGTCCGCCTTGCCGGACGGAGCCAGCGGAGCGAAGCGCTCGTAGTCGTGATCGTGGCCGTTGACGATCAGGTCCGCGCCCGCCTCGTACAGGGCGTCCCAGAACGGGGCGACGCCGCTGATCGGCCCGTGGTACCCCGTGCTCCAGCGCGGGTGGTGCCAGATCGCGAGGGTGCATTCGGCCGGATGCGCGGCCAGCTCGGCCTCCAGCCAACGACCCTGGTCGGTGTCCGTACCGCAACCGGCCCCATCGACGCAGTTCGAGTTGAGCACGATCAGCCGCCACGTCCCGAGATCGAGCGCGTACCAGCCCGCTCGTGGATCGCCCGCCCGACCGCCGAAATAGTCGAAATAGCCGGCCGCGCCGGGTGTGTCAGCGTCGTGGTTGCCGACGGCCGGGAACGTCCGCTCGCGCTGTGCACCCCAGCTCGGGTCGTAGCAGTTTCGGAACTGGTCCGCGGTGCCCTCCTCGTACGCGTTGTCGCCGGCCGTGAACACGAACCCGGGCAGGTCCTCGAGAAGCGCCGCCGTGGCCGCGTCCTGGTCGCGCTCGCACGATGCGATGTCGCCCGCCCCGCTGAGGGTGGTGACCGAAGGATCGGCGGTCGCATCCGGCACGGGCGGATAGGAGGCGAGCGACGAGAGGTCGATCGGCTCGGAAGTGGCTGGCGGGGGCGTCCGCCCCATCCCGGCGGCGACGAGCACGCCCACGACGCCGACCACGACGATGACGACCAGCGCGACCGAAAGGAGCCGCCTCCGATCGGCCACGTGGGCGATTCGGACCTAGCGGACGGTGGCGACCGCCCGCAGCCCGTCGGGTAGCGGCCGGTGGAGCTCGACGGGGCGGATGTAGCGCTCGACCAGCTCCTTCGAACCGGCGACGCGCAGCTCCTGGAACAGGAAGCCCACCTTCCGATGCTGCGCGGCGAGGATCTCGTCCTTCGTCGGCAGGTCCCACAGCTCGCGCTTGAACGGGCCGATGGCCTTCTTGCGCGTCGCGTACACGAACTGCTGGTCGGTCTGGCCCTCCTTCCGCTCGTCCAGCCCATGCTCGAAGACCCACGCCTCAACGGCCTTGCGGAGCTCGTCCGGGAACGCTGGGTGCTCGTACATCGCGTTCTGGAACCCCGTCGCAAGGTGGATCTCGGCGGTCTCGACGGCCGGGAAGCGGTGGAACAGCTCGTCCGGCAACGTCGACGCGCCATGCTGGACCGCGCCCGCCAGCCCATGACGGCGGGCGACCTCGCCGAGGTCGCGGAGCACGTCGAAGTCCAGCTTGACCTCGGCCATGCTGCCGTCCGGCATCGGCACCCCGCCGTGGCTCGTGCCCGTCTGGACGCTGACCTTCGAGATCCCGATGGCGCCCTGGTCACGCGCGTCCAGCTCGCGACGGTAGCCCGCGAGATACGCCTCGAGCTCGTCGACAGTCGAATTCTTGTGGCCGACCTCGCCGATCTCGCCGCCGACGCTGATCGTCACGCCATCGGTCTCGAGCGTGCGGATCAGGGCCGTCAGCTCGGCCGCGCGGACGTAGTTCTCGCGCTGCTGCTCGTCGACGGTCGGCTTCGACAGGTCGACCAGCGTCGACGAATCGATGTCGATGTTGCGGTAGCCGGCATCGATGGCGAGCCGGCAGGCGCGCCGGATCTCCTCGGTCATCGCTTCGGGATCGGCGGCGTACTTCTTGGCGTTGAACTGGTAGTGGTCGCCCTGGACGAAGACCGGCGCCTGCCAGTTCGCCGCGATCGCCCCGGCCAGGACCGAGGTGGCGTAGTCGATCGGGCGCTGATAGGTGTAGGTCTGCTCGCTGCGCGCCAGCTCGAGGATGATCGCCCCGACGTCCGACGCCTGGGCGACCTCGAAGATCGTGCGCGCCAGGTCAAACGTCGCGGCGCGGATGTTGACGGCCGGAACGGTGAACCCGGACACCTCGCCGCGGCCGCGCGCCGCGTACAGCTCCTGGATGCTCGCCGAGGTTGCGCCGAGCGCCTGACTTGCCTCCCAGACGAGCCACTGGGCGGCGGCCCTCGTTTCGTCGTCCTCGGTGAACGCCGCCGTCCAGGCGAGGTCGCGGATGCCGGTGTCGCGGAACGCACCCTCGTAGTCGATGACGAGGCGGTCACCGTCGAGATGGGCCACCGCGCTGAGCGCGTCGAGCAGATCGGTCGGGGAAGTCGCGACGTGGGGCACGATCGGTCTCCTGAAGTCGGTGCAGTCCGACCATGGTATCGGACCTGCTCGCGAACTCCCGATTGCGGCCGGATTGCGGCGTGGAACGCCGCGGTTGTGGCCATTCATCAGCCGGGGTAGTCATTGGCGAGGCCAAGGCTCGCCGAATGGGCGACCTGGCGGCCAACCATCAGCCGCGATGCTAAATGACCGTTGACTCGCGGTCTGCAAGGCCCGAACTGCTGCCGTTAATCACGGGGACTGATATCTGGCCGAGGGCGGTCCCTCAGGACACCCGCTTCGTGCGCCGGCCGACGAAGTCGACGAGCACGTACTCGCCGAGGTGCTCGGGCGTCGCGTAGAACGCCCGCCCACGGTTCATCCGGGTCATCAGCGCCACGAACTCGGCCAGCGTGCGGGACCGCTCCAGCATGAACGTGTTGATCGTGATGCCGTCCTTCGTGCAGCGGTTCACCTCGCGCAGCGTCTCGGCGATCGTGCGCCGCGTCGGCGGGTAGCTGAACTCGACCTGGCCGTCCTCGAAGTGGGCGGTCGGCTCGCCGTCGGTGATGACCACGATCTCCTTGTTCGCGGCCGCCTGCCGGGCGAGGATCCGCCGCGCGAGCAGCAGCCCGTGCTGCAGGTTCGTGCCGTATTCGTAGCCGTGCCACGTGAGCTCGGCCAGAGCGCCCGGGCGGATCTCGCGGGCGTAGTACGCGAACCCGATCACCGACAGGTGGTCGCGCGGGAACTGGGTCCGGATCAGCGTGTCCAGCGCAACGGCGACCTTCTTGGCCGCCAGGAAACAGCCGCGTAGCAGCATCGACCGGCTCATGTCGACTAGCAAGACCGTGGACGTCCGGGTCAGGAGCTCCGTCCGATTGACCGCGAAGTCCGGTGGCTGCAGGCGCACGGCGCGATTC
>DASTYU010000041.1:0-5985 GCA_035764655.1 Candidatus Limnocylindrales bacterium | reverse complement strand
GCGACCTGACCGGCCTGGCGGCACCCGGCGACGCGACCAACGCCAAGCTGATCGAACGGGTGACGTCGCTGGGCTGGACATTCGAACCCTCCGGCCACCCGGTCGAGTTCCTGTCGTTGACCGGCAACCTCGGCGCCCAGGTCCGCGCGACCGTCCACTCGTTCGGGCCGCTGCTCCTTGGCAAGGTGCTCGACCTCAACGAGACCCAGACGTCGATCCTTGCGCTCGTCTTCAAGTACTGCGACGACAACGACCTTCCCCTTCTCGACCTGGCCGACCTGTCCACGACGCTCAAGTACCTGGCCTCGGACGAGGGCAAGCCGATCCTGGCCGAGTACGGCGGGATGTCCAGCGCATCCGTCGGCGTGCTCCTGCGCTCGATCGTCGTGCTCGAGCAGGAAGGCGCCGACGTCTTCTTCGGCGAGCTCGAGTTCGACGTGGCGGATCTGCTCCGGACGGCGCCCGACGGCAGCGGCGTCATCAGCATCCTCGAGCTGCGCGACGTCATGGACAAGCCGCGCCTGTTCTCGACGTTCACGTTGTGGCTGCTGGCGCAGCTGTACGAGCAGCTGCCCGAGGCTGGCGACCTGCCGAAGCCGAAGCTGTGCTTCTTCTTCGACGAGGCGCATCTCCTGTTCGATGACGCTTCCGAAGCGCTGATGGACCAGATCGAGCGGACGGCGCGGCTGATCCGCTCGAAGGGCGTGGGTGTGTACTTCGTGACCCAGGCGCCAACCGATGTGCCGTCGTCCGTGCTGGCACAGCTGGGCAACCGGATCCAGCACGCCCTGCGCGCGTTCACGCCCGACGATGCCGATGCGCTGCGCAAGACCGCGCGGACGTTCCCGGTCACCGACTTCTACGACGTGGAGCGCACGATCACGTCCCTGGGCACCGGCGAGGCGCTGGTCACGGTGTTGTCTCCCGAGGGCGTGCCCACGCCGCTCGCGGCGACGCGGCTCCTTCCGCCGGATTCGCTCATGGCGCCGATCTCGGAGGATGCGTTCGCGGCGAAAGTCGCCGAGAGCCCGTTGGTCGCCACCTACGGGACGCCCGTCGATCCCGATAGCGCCCACGAGCGGATCACCGCGCGGCTCCAGGCTGCACGGGCGGCCGTTGCCGAGCAGGCCATGCGCGAGGGCGTATCGCCGACGACCGAGGCCGGGCTCAACACCATGACGCCGGCCCAGCAGCGACGCGAGATGCAGCGCCAGGCGCGCGAGCTCAAGGCCGCGCAAAAGGCGGCCGAACGACAGGCCCGCGAGCAGGCGAAGGAGCAGGCTCGGATCGAGCGGGAGCGCGAAGAGACGCTGCAGACCGCGATCCGGACGGGCGGCCGCGTGCTCACCTCGCGGACCGGCCAGTCGGTCCTGCGCGGGATCTTCGGGACGATCTTCGGCGGGGGCAAGTCCCGCTGACGATCCCGGCCGGAGCCCGCACGTGGCTCGATCCCGGGTGGCGGGCGGACGCCCTCGGCTGGGCCGAGCGGACACTCACGGGCCTCGGCCGACGCATCACGGGGCCCATCGAGCAGCCCCACGTGCGGCCGTGGTCGACCGCGTTCCGTATTCCGACCGACGGCGGCACATCGTGGTTGAAGGCAACCGGCCCCGGACCGGCGCACGAAGGACCGCTGCTGGAGGTGTTCCGCAAACGTGGCGTCGACCACGTGCTCCTGCCGCATGCCGTCCATCCGCACCGGCCGTGGTTCCTGTCCGATGACGGCGGGCCGACTCTGCGCCAGACACGCCCGGACGGCAGCGGCGACCACGATCTCGAGGCATGGGAGCGCATCCTGCGCGAGTACGCGGCGCTCCAGCGATCGCTCGAGAGCGGCGAGGCCGTGGCGGCCATGCGTGCGGCCGGCGTTCCGGACGGGCGTCCGGAGGCGCTCGCCGGCGAGCTGGCACGCCTCCTCGCGGACGACGCTGCGTGGGCTCGGCTTCAGGACGACGAACGCGACGAGGGTCGTCGCGTGCGCGCCCGGCTTCCTGCGCTCCTTCCGGATGTCGCGACTGCCGCCGGCGCGCTCACGAAGATCGGCATCGCCCCGAGCGTCCAGCACGACGACCTGCACGGCGGCAACATCCTGGTTGGCCCCGCCGGCGACCGGTTCTTCGACTGGGGAGATGCGGTGGTCGCGCATCCCTTCGCGACGCTGACCGTCACGTTCAATTCGATCGCCCACAAGACCGGCCTGCCGCAGACCGATCCGGCGTTCGCCCGTCTCGAGGCGGTCTATGTCGAGGCGTGGACAGCTGTCGCCGGGCCTGCCGAGCTGGCCCAGGCCGCCAGGCTCGCACGCGTCTTCGGCTGCCTCAACCGTGCGCTGAACTGGGAACGTGCCCTCGTGGGCGTCTCCGAGGAGGAGCTCGGGCAATACGGCGATGCCGTCGCCGGCTGGGTGATCGAGTTCGCCGACCGGTTCGACGCCCTCAGTCGATGACGAGCTGCTCCGGCAGGTCCTCCGCCGGGGGGTACCGCGGGTCGAGCTCGTCCAGCGTCGCCTCCAGGATCGACGCAACCGCCAGGTCGCGGAACCACTTGTGGTTCGCCGGGATCACGTACCACGGGGCCGCGTCGGTCGAGGTCTTCGACAGCGCGTCCTCGTAGGCGGCGATGTAGTCGTCCCAGCGCTTGCGCTCCTCGAGGTCGCCCAGCGAGAACTTCCAGTGCTTCGTCGGGTCGTCGTAACGCGCCTGGAACCGTTCACGCTGCTCCTCCTTGTCGATGTACAGGAAGAACTTGACGATCGTCGTGCCGTTTTCGGTGAGGTTTTCCTCGAACTCGACGATCTGCTCGTAGCGGCGGCTCCAGACCTTCTTCGGCACGATGTCGTGCACCCGCACGACCAGCACGTCCTCGTAGTGGGAGCGGTTGAAGATGCCGACCTCGCCCTTGGCGGGGACCCGCTTGTGGATCCGCCACAGGAAGTCGTGGGCCAGCTCCTCGGTCGAGGGCACCTTGAAGCTCGACACCGGGCAGCCCTGTGGGTTGAACGCAGTCATCACCTTGCGGATCGTGCCGTCCTTGCCGGCCGCGTCGATCCCCTGCAGGACCACGAGCACGGAACGCTGTTGCTCCGCCCACAGCCGCTCCTGGAGCTCGGTGAGGCGGTCGAGCAGCCCGTCGACGGCGTCCTTGCCACGCTCCTTGTCGAACCCGTGGGTGTCGCCGGGGTCGATCCCCGACAGGTCGACGCGTTCACCTGGTGCCACGCGCAGGGCTGATCGCAGGTTCGGTGCCTGGGACACGGTCCTCCCTCCGGGCGGTCGGGAACGGGCGCGGTTGTACGATGCCACCGTACCCGAGGAGAAGCCGCATGACCGCCGTTACCGGCACGAAACCGCATCCCATCTTTCTTGCCGGCCGCTGGGTCGAATCGCCGGACCCGCTCGTCGTCGCCAACCCGGCCGACGACTCGGCGCCCGCAGGCTCCACGTTCAACGCCACGGCCGAGCAGTACGAGGAGGCGGTCGAGGCCGCCGTCGCGGCGTTCCCCGTCACCCGGGAGCTGCCGGCCTACGAACGCGGCCGCATCCTGCGCGAGATCAGCGCCGGGATCAAGGCGCGACGTGAGGAGCTCGGCCGGCTGATCGCGCTCGAATCGGGGAAGCCCATCCGCGACGCGCTGGTCGAGGTGGACCGGGCCACGCTGACCTTCCGGCTCGGCGCAGAGGAGGCCGAGCGGATCGTCGGCGAGACGATCCCGCTCGACCTGATGCCCGCGTCGCGCGGCCGCGTCGGCATCACGCGCCGCTTCCCGATCGGCCCGATCGCCGGGATCAGCCCCTTCAACTTCCCGCTGAACCTGGCCGCGCACAAGGTCGCCCCAGCGATCGCATCGGGCAACCCGATCGTCCTCAAGCCGCCGTCCAAGGACCCGCTCACGATGCTGACCATCGGCGAGATCATCGAGGCGGCCGGAGTCCCGGCCGGGATGGTGTCGATCCTGCCGATGACGCGAGAGCTCGGCGACCGGATGGTGGCCGACGATCGCTTCAAGCTGCTCACGTTCACCGGTAGCCCGTCGGTTGGCTGGCGGATGAAGGAGCGCGCGGGCAAGAAGAAGGTCGTGCTCGAGCTCGGCGGCAACGCCGGCGCGATCGTCGACGCCAGCGCGGACCTCGAGTGGGCCGCCAAGCGCATGGTGGTTGGAGCGTTCTCGTATGCGGGCCAGGTCTGCATCAGCGTGCAGCGCCTGTTCGTCCACGACGCGGTATACGACGCGTTCATGGAGCGCTTCGTCGCGGCCGCATCGGCACTGAAGCTCGGCGATCCGCTCGACGCCACGACCGACGTCGGCCCGATGGTCGACGGGAATGCGGTCGGACGGACGAAGCGCTGGGTCGACGAGGCGGTCTCACTCGGCGGGCAGGTGATCCTCGGCGGCGATCCGAACGGCCTGTTCTTCCCACCGACGATCCTGGCCAACGTGCCGCTGACGGCGCAAGTCTGCTCGAACGAGGCATTCGCGCCGGTCGTCGTCGTCGAACGGTTCAGCGACTTCGCGAAGGCCGTCGACTCGGTCAACGATTCGATGTTCGGCCTGCAGACCGGCGTCTTCACCAACGACCTGACGAACGCGTGGTCCGCGTTCGAACGGCTCGAGGTTGGTGGCGTGATCGTCAACGACGTGCCGACCTACCGGATCGACCACATGCCCTACGGCGGCGTCAAGGACTCGGGCCTCGGCCGCGAAGGCCTGCGCTGGGCGATCGAGGACATGACCGAAGTCCGAATCATGGTGCTTGCCCAGCCCGGCTGAACCGGCGAGCAGTCCCCTGGGCGCCCCGGTATTGCTGCGAGCGTTAGCACCGGGCGTTCGGTGGGCTCAAGGGCGGGCCGACGTGCTCGGCGTCTATCCTTGTTATCCAAATCAACGGAGGGCAGCTCTCCGGGCGCTAATGCTGCGGTCAAGGCGGGACCGCGAACGTCGCCCCGGGAACTTGCGTCGCGCCCAAGCCCCGATGTAGCTCTCCGAGCAATTTGGCCGTCCCCATGTCGCTGGAGTTCCCGGGCATGCCGCCTGGCCCCGTCCCGGTGGCCCCACCGCCGTCCCGGTGAACGGGACGCCGGCCCGCCAGTCGCAACGTGCGGGCCATCCTCAGCGGCGCGATGGACCTGACGCTCACGCCGGCCCAGCTCGAGCTCCAGGAGCGTGCCCGCAGATTCGTCCATGACGTCCTCCAGCCGCGCGAGGTCGAGTTCGAGCGCGCCAACGGCCGCGTGCCGCGCGACTGGGGCACCCCGATCCGGCGAGCCGCCATCGAGGCCAACCTGCACGGCGGCTCGTTCCCGAAGGAGCTTGGCGGCCAGGGCTGGAATGTCCTCGAACAGGTGCTCGTTCACGAGCAGCTCGGGCAGGTCACGGGCGGGCTGTGGTCGTACGTGCCGGGTGGCTACAACGCCCTGATCCACTGCAGCGCCGATCAGCGCCGGCGCTACCTCGACCCGAGCCTGCGCGGAGAGCGCTCCGGCAGCTACGCGATCACCGAGGATGCCGCCGGCTCGGACGCCCGGAACCTGGCAGCCACCGCGATCCGGGACACCGCGACTGGCGACTGGGTGCTCAACGGCGAGAAGTGGTTCGTGACCGGACCGGACGACACCGACTTCATGATCTTCCACTGCGAGGTGGAGGAGGGAGGCGAGCGCCTTCCGACGCTCTTCCTGGTCGAGTACGACACGCCGGGCGTTCGGGTCTCGCACGACCCTGACTACACCCACACGTTCGCCGACCGGCATCCGCAGTTCGTGCTCGAGGACGTCCGCGTGCCCGACGCGCAGCGGCTCGGGGCGATCGGCGCCGCTGACGAGCTGACCAACGAGTGGTTCGTCGAGGAGCGCATCCATATCGGCGCGCGCTGCAGCGGCGCGATGGAGCGGCTGCTGGCCCTGGCCGTCGAATGGGCGACCGAACGGGTCCAGTTCGGCCAGCGCATCTACGACTTCCAGGGCGTCTCGTTCCCCCTGGCCGATTCG
>DASTYU010000040.1:0-2322 GCA_035764655.1 Candidatus Limnocylindrales bacterium | reverse complement strand
TCCACGAATGCGGTGATCGCCTTCCAGCGCGCCCGTTCGAGCTCGACCTCTGCGGCGTAGGCCTCCTCGACACGCCATGGCAGGCTCTCCGACGTCGATTGATCGAGCTCGTTCTGCATCAGGGACCTCTCTTCCTCCATCGGTTCACCCGGCGCCGGTCCACGCGTCAATGCTCTCCAATGCCCCGGCCAGATCGGCGTCGAGCCCGTACCGGCACGGCGTTCGACACGACGAGCCGGTTCGGCGGCGTGCCCTCGCCGAAGCCGAGCGCAACGTTGAGCGCGTCTCGATGAACGGCAGGAAGCTGCGGCGATGCGTCGAGGGCTGGGAGCAACACCTGGTTCAGGCCGGTCCCGGGCTCGCTCGTGACGAGGAGCGCCCCACCGCGCGTCCGTGCCCCAGCCCGGAAGGCACAGAGCCGGTCCATCTCCGCGTCGCGCGCAACGAGATGACCGGCTGGCGGGCCGCCGCCGGGCCGTTCCTCAGACTGTGGGACGCGGGTGTCGAGCATGGAACGCTGTCTGGAGGCGGACCTCACGGATCCGAGACATAGTGTGTACCGTCGTCACCCGGCCGGCAAGCATTTCCGGCGCGGAGCACAATGGTGAGCACCCGCCGCCGCTCAAAGCGCGGGTCGCCGAACTGTCGATGGAAGGACCCGCCCCGCCCAGCGACGGGTGGGACTCGTAGGCACCAGCAGCACGAGGCATCGGCGATGAGCTTCATCTCACGGGGCTTCCAGCGCCGCCAGGCGCCAGCGACGCCGAGCGACCGCGTGCCGCCGGGCCAGTACGTGACGCGAGACTTCCCGGTGCTGTCGGCGGGGCCGACTCCGCGCATCGGGCTCGACGAGTGGCGCCTTGAGGTCATCGGTGAGCTTGACCGGCCGCGCAGCTGGAGCTGGCAGGAGTTCACCGCCCTGCCTGCCGAGGAGGTCACCGTCGACATCCACTGCGTCACGAAGTGGTCGAAGCTCGACACGGCCTGGACCGGCGTCCCGATTGACGCCCTGTTCGACGGCGTCGAGACCAGCGCCGCCTTCGTGGTGGCCCACTCGTACGGCGGCTACACCACGAACCTGCCGCTCGACGACCTAGCTGGCGGGAAGGCGTGGGTCGCCTACCGCTACGACGGCCAGCCGCTCGCGCCGGAGCACGGCGGCCCGGCCCGCCTGCTCGTCCCGCACCTGTACTTCTGGAAGAGCGCGAAGTGGCTGCGCGCGCTCGAGCTGCGCGCCGACGACGCCCCGGGCTTCTGGGAGGGCTACGGCTACCACAACTACGGCGACCCATGGCGCGAGCAGCGGTACTCCGGCGACTGATCTGGACGGTCGCCGGACTCGTCGACCGTACCGACGAGACGCCGCGGGTGCGCTCGTTGACCTTGGACGTCCCGAACTGGCCGGGTCACCTGCCGGGCCAGCACCTCGACGTGCGGCTCACCGCCGAGGACGGCTACCAGGCCCAGCGCAGCTACTCGATCGCTACGCCCGTCGACGGCAACCGGTTGACGATCACCGTCGAGCGTTTGGATGACGGGGAGGTCTCACCCTACCTGACCGATGTGTTGGAGGTGGGCGACCGGATCGAGCTGCGGGGACCGATCGGCGGCTACTTCGTCTGGGAACCGGATCGCGGCGGTCCGCTGCTGCTCGTCGCCGGCGGCAGCGGCGTCGCGCCGCTGATGGCGATGCTGCGGGCGCACCTCCAGGCCCGCAGCGACGTCCCGGTCCGTATGCTCCTGTCGTGGCGCTCCGGCGAGGACGTCATCTACGCTGATGAGCTGAACGCCATCGCCCGCGACGGGACCGGCGTCGAGATCACCCACACGTTTACTCGATCGGCGCCGGATGGGTGGACGGGAAGGACCGGGCGCCTCGACCGCGAGGCACTTGCAGCCCTCGCCTGGACGCCGTCTGAGCGCCCCCTGACCTACGTTTGTGGCCCGACCGGGCTCGTGGAGGCCGTCGCATCGGCGCTCGTGGAACTCGGCCATGATCCGGCCCGCGTCCTGACCGAGCGCTTCGGTCCGACAGGAGGATGAATGACATGACCGATGCAACGCACGTGGACGGCAACGCGCTCGGCGGCCTGCTGATCGAGGTCTTCGGACGCGAGATGACCGATGCGCATGGCTGCTGCGCCTCGTGCGCGACGGTGAACCCCCTCGGCGCGATGCGGGTCTACCGGGGCGCAGGTGACGTCATGCGCTGCCCAACCTGCAGCAGCGTGACGATCGTGACGGTCGCGATTCGGGAACGCACCCGCGTCTATCCAGCCGGTGTGCGCTGGATCGAGCCGGCGCCCGACTGACAGCCGACGT
>DASTYU010000039.1:0-7968 GCA_035764655.1 Candidatus Limnocylindrales bacterium | reverse complement strand
CGGCCGTGTGGGGGCGGCCGGCGAGGGGGGTGTTCGCCGCCGCCCGACCGCTGATCGGCCGTCCCGGCGATGCGTCCGCGGGTCGAGAGCTGCCTCGCACGTTCGAATGCTTCGACCATGCCGCGGATGGGGTGCAGGGCTTCGTCACGATCAGCGGGGGCAAGACCACGACGGCGCGGGCGATGGCCGAAACGACGGCCGACATCGTGTGCGCGAAGCTCGGCGTGCGGAAACCGTGCCGTACGCGCGAGGTCCCGCTGCGGTCGTATCGCGAATACGTCCATGCCTGACGAGCAGATCCGGCTGCGACTGTGGCGCACGACGACGCCGCAACGGGAACGTGGCGCCTTCGTCGAGACATCCGTCCGGGCGGACCGAGCCGTGGACAGCGTGCTGGACGTCATCGAACGGGTGTGGGCGGAGGTGGATCCGACGCTCGTGTTCCGTCATGCCTGCCACCACGCCTCGTGTGGCACGTGCGCCGTCCGGGTGAACGGCCGGGAGCGGTTGCCATGCATCACGGCATTGAGCGATGTGTGGGACGGTCACTCGACCCTCACCATCGAACCGCTGCGCAATGTCCCGCTCATCGCCGACCTGGCGGTGGATCCGACGTTGCAGCTCGACCAGCTCGCGGCGCTCCGCTTCCCCTACGTCCGTACGGTCGAGGAGTCGGTGCGCTGCGCGACCGGGATCGCCCGCGACGCCGACGTCGGGACCGCCGAGCGTTTCGAGGACTGCCTCGAATGCCTCGCCTGCGTGTCAGCCTGTCCGGTGGCGTCCGGCAGCCCGGAGTACCTCGGCCCGGCCGTCCTCGCCGCCGCCCAGCGAATCGCGGAGGAACCGCGCCACGGGGACGTCGAGCGGGTCCTGGACCTGGTCGATACCGACCACGGTGTGTGGCAATGCCGATCCGTGTGGGCGTGTAGCGCCGTCTGCCCGTCCGGGGTGGATCCGGGGGCGCGGATCATGGACCTGCGCCGGCGGCTCCTGCGGCGGCGACCGATGGCGGTCGGAGCACCTGCCTGATATGGCAGCGCCGCAGGCCGTCACGGTCCGGTCGCCGGGGCTGCTCCGCCGGCTCGCCTACTGGCTCGAGCCGCGCTGGCGAGATCCGGGCTGGCTCGCGTTCGCGCTCAACCGGCTCACCGGTCACATCCTCGTCCTGTACCTCATCCTCCATCTCGTCGTGCTGAGCCAGCTCCTCGACGGGCCGAGCGGCTGGGATCGCCTGCTGGGGATCTTCGGATCGCGGCCGTTCCTGGTCGGAGACGTCCTGCTCATCGCAGCGGTCGTGTTCCATGGCCTGAACGGCCTGCGGGTCGCCGCCCTGACGTTCGGCTACGGCGCACGCCATACCACCGCGCTGATCGTGGTCGTGCTCGTCGTCTCCACGGTCCTGAGCGCGCTCGCTGGCTGGGCGATCCTTACATGAGCGAACAGGTGCAGCCGGGTCGGCGCTTCCTGGGACGGCCGGACGCCGTCGAGCCCGGCTATGTCCCGCCCGCGTCGGACACGTCTTCTCGAGCGGGTCTGGGTGCCGGGGCGCGCTCCCGGGCCGGGCGCCTGTGGCTGCTCCAGGCCCTCACGGGAGCCATGCTGGTCGGAGTGCTGGCCGTGCATCTTGTGGCACAGCATTTCCTCGCCCCCGATGGGCTGCGCGACTACGCGAACGTCGTCGATTACCTGCGCCAACCGCTGGCGGCGGTCATCGAGGTGATGCTGCTCGGGTCGGTCATCGTCCACGTGTGCCTCGGCCTCCGGTCTTCCCTGGTCGACGTCCTGGGCGAGGCGGCCCTCCGACGGGTCTCGATCGGCCTGGCGTTCGCCGGCATCGTTGCGATCGGGTACGGACTCTGGCTGATCATCGCGCTCCTCACCGCCCCAGCCTGAACCGGAAACCCGCCTCACCCAATTCGGACCTAGACTTCGGCGCACTGATCGTCAATCCTTCCGTTCCGTCACCGTGAAGGGGAGGTTGAAGCGCCGTGGGGTCCATCCTCGATCTCTATCGGACGCAGGTCCGGATCCTGTGGAACTGGCGTGGCGGGCCGTGGGCCCTCACCAAGCGGATCCTCATCACCCTCCTCGTCTCCACGATCGCCTTCATGGCGACGGCATGGATCCTGCCGGGCATCACGGTCACGCGCTGGCTCGACGCCGCCTTCGCCGTTGCGTTCATCGGCCTGTTCAACGTCCTGGTGCGGCCGCTGCTCCTCACGCTCGTCGCACCGCGTTCGCTGGTCCTCACCGGGATCGCGGTCATCCTCCTCCAGGTCCTGGTGTTCCTCGTCGTCGCACCGATCGCGCCCGGGGTCGAGGTCAACGGCTTCCTCACCGCGCTGATCGGCTCGTTCATCTATGCGGCGGTGAACACGACGCTGACGGCGATCCTCGGCGTCGACACCGGCGGGTCGTACTTCGGGCTGCTGGTCCAGAACCTGCTGTCGACCGGCGGAGCGGCGAAGACCGACCAGCCGGGTGTGGTCATCGTCCAGATCGACGGTCTCGCCCATCCCATCCTCGCCGGGCGCGTCCGTGCGGGCTCCGTCAACAACATGGCCAGCTGGATCCGCAGTGGCAGCCACAGGCTCTCGAAGTGGGAGGCGATCCTGCCGTCGATGACGTCGGCCAGCCAGGCCGGCATCCTGCACGGAACCAACGACGGGATCCCCGCGTTCCGCTGGTACGAACGCGACCGGCAGAAGCTGATGGTGTCGAGCAGCCCCGTCGACGCCGCCGAGATCGTCCGCCGGCTGTCGAACGGCGAGGGCCTGCTGTCGAACAACGGCGTGAGCATCTGCAACCTCGTGACGGGTGACGCGACGCGGGCCTACATCACCACCGCGGCGATCAAGGACGAGTCGCAGGGCATCGGCGACAGCAAGGCGTTCCTGGGCTTCTTCCTCAGCCCCAGTGGCTACCTCCGCTCGTTCACCCTGTTCATGGGCGAGTTCATCAAGGAGCGCTACCAGGCCCGCCGCACGCACCGCTCGGGCGTCCAGCCGCAGATGCACCGCGGCATGAAGTACGCGGGCATGCGCGCTGCCAGCAACGTCCTGCTCCGGGACGTGAACGTGTCGCTGATCATCGAGGAGATGTACCGCGGGGCCAACGTGATCTACGCGGACTTCACCGACTACGACGAACTGGCCCACCACTGCGGCCCCGAACGAGTGGAATCGTTCGAGGCGCTCGACGGCGTGGACCGGGCGATCGGCACGCTCGCCAAGGCGGCCGAGGATTCGCCGCGGCCGTACCGCTTCGTCATCCTGTCGGACCACGGGCAGAGCCTCGGCCTGACGTTCAAGCAGCGCTACGGGCAGAGCCTCGGCGAGGTCGTACGCGACCTGATGGGCGGTCGCGCCACGGTCGTCCAGACCACGACGAAGGCGGAGGGTTCGACGTTCGTCAACGCGTTCCTGTCCGAGATCACCCAGAGCCGTGGTGTCGGCCCAAGCGTCGCCCGCGCGGCGTTTGCCAACAAGACCCGCGACGGGGTCGTGGACCTCGACGAGGAGGATGTTCCGCCGCCGGCCGACGAATCGACGATCGCGGTGGTCGGCTCGGGCAACCTCGGCCTGGTCTACTTCACCGGGCACGATCATCGGCTGACCCTCGAAGAGCTCGAGGAGCTCCACCCGGGCCTGGTCGGCAAGCTGGCCGAGCACCCGGGCGTCGGGCTGCTGATGGTCCGTTCGTCGATCCACGGGCCGGTCGCGTTGGGGCCGCGCGGGCTGCGCTACCTCGAGGAGAACCGGGTCGAAGGCGAGGACCCCACCGAGATCTTCGGTCCGCACACGATCATGAGCCTCACCCGCGAGGACGCGATGACCCACGCCCCGGACCTGCTGCTGCTCAGCCAGTACGACCCCGTCATGGGCGAGGTGGCCGCCTTCGAGGAGCTGATCGGCTCGCACGGTGGACTGGGCGGGCCGCAGACCGAGCCGTTCATCCTGCATCCCTCGGACTGGACGCTCGACGAGGATGTGCCGCTCGGCGCCCCCGCGGTGTACCGCAACATCCGACGCTGGCTCGAGTCGATCGGCATCAGACTCGGCAAGGGTCCCGAATCAACGAGTCGGGCCGCGACGCGGACGGCCACTGAACCCGTCGCCGCAAGCCGATGACAGCCGACAACCGCGACGGGACCGCGCCCGAACTGCGGCCGGTACGGGGACGAGTGCCGGTGGCTCGCGCCTGGAACAGCTTCGCCATGCACCCGTCCTCGGTGCGCAAGGCGATCCGCGTGATCATTGCGGCGTACATCAGCGCGATGCTCATCGGGGGGACGCTCATCTGGCTGCTCGACCCGAAGGACTACCCCGATCCATGGCGCGCCTTCTGGTACGTGCTCCAGACGATCACCACGGTCGGCTATGGAGACGCGACGCCGACCGACCCGGTCGGGCGGGCCGTCGGCGCAGGGATCATGCTCGTTTCCATCGCCTCGCTCAGCATCCTGACGGCGTTCATCACGTCGGCCTTCGTCGAAGCGCGCCAGGCCGAGCGGCGGGCGGTGTCTGATGCTGACGAGGCGGCTCACCGTGAGCGGCTCGAGGCTCGTCTCGCCGAGCTCGTCGAGCGGCTGGAGCGGATCGAACAACAGGGGGGACGAGCGTCGTGACGGTCACGAAGACGCCTTCGCCGCCGACCTGGGATGTCGTCCCGCCGTGGCTGCGCAATGCTGCGGCGATCTCGTGGCGGATCGTGGTGTCGGTGCTCCTGGCAGCCGTGCTGATCGCCGTGGCGACCGCCTTGTCGGTCGTCACGGCGTCGGTGCTGATCTCCGTGATCGTGGCAGCCACGTTCGCGCCGTTCGTGCTCGGCCTGCGCAATCGCGGTTGGTCACGGACCGCGGCGGCGGCCGCCGTGACGGCGGGCGCGCTGATCGTCGTGCTCGGCACGTTGCTCCTCATCACCCTCGCATTCGTGCCATATCTCCCGGACGTCTCCGCGTGGGTCCGCGACGGCGTGGCCGATGTCCAAGGCGCGCTTGCCGACGCATCGATCCCGCCCGAGACCGTTCAGGCAATCGGCGATGCATCCACCCAGATCGAGGCAGCGATCGGCGCTGCCGCGGCGGCGATCGTTGGTGCCCTGGCGAACGCAGCGACGATCGGCATCCTCGCTCTCTTCCTCACGTTCTTCTTCCTGCAGGACGGAGACAAGGCGTGGGGCTGGGCGTTCCAGGCGACGGCCGGCAGGGCGCGCGAACGGATCTGGTCGGCGGGCAACGACGCGCTGGATCGAGTCGGCGGCTACCTGCGCGGGACGGCGATCCTCGCCGCCACGGACGCCATCAGCGACTTCGTGTTCCTGTGGCTGCTCGGCGTTCCACTCGCGGCGCCACTGGCCGTCCTGGTCTTCTTTGGCGGGTTCATCCCATATGTCGGCGGATTCATCACCACGACGGTTCTGGTGCTGGTGACACTGGCATCGAATGGCCCACGAGACGTCATCATTCTGCTCGTCCTGATCACGATCATGAACCTGATCCAGGGCAACCTTCTGAGCCCGATCGTCTACGGGAAGACCGTCAACATCCACCCGGCCCTGGTGCTCGTGGCGCTGCCCGCCGGCGCCGCGCTTGGCGGGATCCTCGGGCTGTTCGCCGCGATCCCGCTGGTGGCCATGGTGCTGGCGGTCGCGGGCGCGGTGGTGACGATCCTCGATCCCGGCCCGGAATATGAGCCACCGGCCCTGGTCCCGGGGTGGCTGGACCGCCTTGCCCAGTGGAGCTGGCGCCTGCTGGTCCTCTTCGCCGTCGTCTACCTCGGCCTCCAGATCCTCCTGCTGGTCCCGACGGTGGCGATCTCGGTCGTTCTGGGGGTCGTCTTCGCCGCCACGTTCCGGCCGATGGTCCTGGCACTCGTCCGCCGAGGTTGGCGGCGCGGGCCTTCCGCGGCGCTCGCGACCGGCGGGGCGTTCTTGCTCGTGCTGGTCATCGTTGTGTTGGCCGCGCTGTCCCTTGTCGACCAGGGTGCCCAGATCGCCACAACCGTGACCAGCGGCGCCGAGACCGCGAATGACGCGGCCGGCGGGATGCTCGGCCCGCTCGTGGAGGCCGCGAGCAGTTACGGAGCCGGCTTCGTCGCAGCGATCTCGGGGGCCGTCTCGAGCCTCGCGACGCTCGCCGTGATCCTCATCCTCTCCGGCCTGCTGTGCTTCTACTTCCTGCTCGATGGCGAGAAGTTTTGGCGGCGCCTCCAGGGGCGGATCCGTCCGGATCGCTCGGGAGAAGTCGACGCTGCGGCGAACCGGGCGCTCGGCGTGCTGAGCGGGTACATGGTCGGCACCGGCGCGATCTCGCTGTTCGGGGCCGTGACGCAGTACATCATCATGGTGGTGCTGGGCCTGCCGCTCGCCCTGCCCCTCGCGGTCCTCGCCTTCTTCGGCGGGTTCATCCCGTACATCGGAAGCTTCATCGTGACGGGGCTGGCGTTCCTGGTTGCCGTGGCGGTCGGGAGCACGCAGGACGTGGCGATCATGGCCGTCTACACGATCGTCATCAATGTCGTGCAGGGCAACTTCGTGGCGCCGCTCGTCTACAGCCGGGCAGTGAACCTGCACCCCGCGGTGGTGCTGATGGCGATCCCCGCCGGCAGCGCCGTGGCCGGCGTCCTGGGCATGTTCCTCGCGGTCCCGTTCCTCGGTGTGATCGCGGCGACATGGCGGACCGTGCCCCGCGCCTTTGCGACGAACCCGGACGCCGAGCCCGGGACACCCGGGCTGCGCCTCGAGGCGGCTGCGCCGCCGGCCGAGCTGACCCCGGCGACGGAGCCCGGGTCGAGCTGAGTCAGGATCCCCGGGTGCGCCGTGCCGCGGCGCGCCCGGTCGGAGGTTCGGCGCCGTCCGGCTCGTCGGCCAGGTCGCGCATGACGAGCGCGCTGGCGATGTCCCCGCCGGCGCCCACCTGGAGCATCGCCCGGGTGTTCCCGGCAAGGGCACGCGCAACGTCGAGCCGCGCGGTCTCGAGGTCGAAGCGGGAGGCTTCGGGGAAGCTCGCGAGGCGCTCCTGAAGCCGCTCCAGGCGGAGCGACTCGTTGGCGGCTTCGAGCTCGATCAGCTCGCGGCGGGCCTCGACGCGCTGCCGCTCGAGCGACTCGCGGTCCGCCTGACGGCGCTGTTCGAGGGCGTGGCGTTCGACCTCCTCGTCGCGCTGGACGGCCGCGATGCGGCGGCCCTCCATCGAGCGCATGAACTCGTCGGGCGGGCGGATGCGCAGGATAACGACCCGCACGACCTCGACCCCGTACGCCGACAGTGAGGCGTTCGTCGCCTCGGCAAGCTGGGCAGACTCGGAGCCGGCCAAGTCGAGCACGTGCTCGGCGCTCGTCGAGCGAATGAGCATCCTCAGGGCGTCCTGGCCCGCGGCCTGGCAGACCTGGTCGAAGTCCGGCGCCGAGATCGCGTAGACGAACTGCTCGGGGCGGACGATCCCGAACGTCAGCAGGACGTCGATCGAGACGCGCAAGCCCTCCTGGGTCGGGACCTCGGTGACCGGGACGTCGAACGGGATCTCGCGCGTGGTGACGAGGTGCGACACGGCGATCCACGGCGGGATGATGTGGTTCCCCGGCCCGATCGTTCGATCGATCCGGCCGCGCTTGAGGAGGATCGCCTTGGAGCCCTCGGGCACCCTGACGATGAATGACTGGAAGACGCCGAGGAACACGAGCAGCAGGCCCGCGATCACCATGCCCCCGCGCAGCGCGAGCTCCAGGTCGAAGATCAGGCCGATGACGGCGAGGACGAGCCCGCCGATCACCAGGGAGTTGCGGATGCGGTACGGAGCGCTCGGCAGGATGACGATCGGGAGGCGGCCGCTCGCATCCGGCACGCCAAACGCATCGGCTGCGTCATCGAGGGGCACTCGCGCCTGGGTCAACTGGATGTAGGGCGCAGTGCCGGTCGCCGCGGTGGCGGGGTCGGTCGGGATTGGCTCCGCGGGGGGCATCGATTGAT
>DASTYU010000038.1:0-5104 GCA_035764655.1 Candidatus Limnocylindrales bacterium | reverse complement strand
ATGGTCGATAGATCGCTCGGTGCATGCCGGACCACCGCCGGGGCGCGGGACGGCTTGGCGGCCGTGCGCGGCCGTGCAAGACTGTCGGCCCCGCAGCAGGGAGCACGCGATGTCGATCGATCGACGCGCCGCCAGGTTCGGACCCGGGGACGAGCCCGCCTTCTTCGGTCGCTCCCCGTACCCGCCCATCGCTGACTACGCGTTCATCTCCGACTGCGAGGTCAACGCGCTGATTGCCCCGAGCGGCAACGTCGAGTGGCTGTGCATCCCCCGGCCCGACTCGCCGAGCGTGTTCGGTGCCATCCTCGATCGCGGGGCCGGCGGCTTCCGGTTCGGTCCCGCCGACGTGGTAGTGCCGGCGTCCCGGCGCTACATCCCCGGCACGATGGTGGTCGAGACCAGCTGGAACACGGCCACGGGCTGGGCGATCGTCCGCGACACGCTGCTGATGGGGCCGTGGCACAACACCAGCCATCGCGACAGCACCCATCAGCGCGCCCCGACGGACTACGACGCCCAGTCCATCCTGCTGCGCACCGTCCGCTGCGTGAACGGCGAGATCCAGCTGACCATGGACTGCGAGCCGGTGTTCGACTATGGCCGGCACCCCGGGCGCTGGGAATTCACGACCGACGGCTATACGCAGGCCACCTGCAGCCCGGAGGGCGCGAACCAGAACATCAGCCTGACGCTCACCTCGGACATCAACCTCGGGTTCGAGGGGCCGCGCGCACTGGCTCGCACGCTCGTCAAGGAGGGCGAGACGCGGTTCGTGGCGCTGTCATGGGGTCCGGTCGCGCCGCCGACCACCTTCGACGAGGCGTACCGGCGGCAGGTCTGGACGGCCCACCACTGGCAGCACTGGCTGGCTCGTGGCAACTTCCCAGACCACCCGTGGCGTTCCTATCTCGAACGATCGGCGCTCACCCTCAAGGGCCTGACCTACGCTCCGACCGGCGCCATCATCGCGGCCGCCACGACGTCGCTTCCGGAGACCCCGCACGGCGAGCGCAACTGGGACTATCGATACAGCTGGATCCGCGACTCGACATTCGCCCTGTGGGGACTGTCCACGCTCGGCTTCGACTGGGAAGCGAACGACTTCATGAACTTCGTGGCCGATGCGGCCGAAGGGCCGGACGACCTCCAGGTGATGTATGGCGTCGGTGGCGAGCGCCGGCTCGAAGAGCGCATCCTCGACCACCTCGAGGGCTACGACGAGGCCCGCCCGGTCCGGATCGGCAACGGCGCCTATAACCAGCGTCAGCACGACGTGTGGGGCGCGGTCCTTGACTCGTTCTACCTGCACACCAAGTCGCGCGACCGCATCGACGAACGCATCTGGCCCATCCTTGTCCGACAGGTCAAGGCGGCGCTCGACAATTGGCGACAGCCCGATCGCGGCATCTGGGAGATCCGCGGAGAGCCGAAACACTTCACCTCGTCGAAGCTGATGTGCTGGGTCGCGGTCGACCGCGGCGCGAGGCTCGCACGGATACGCAACGAACATGACTACGCGCGCGACTGGCAACGGGCGGCCGACGAGATCCATGCCGAGATCTGCGCCAAGGGTGTCGACGAGCGCGGGGTCTTCACCCAGCACTACGACACGAAGGCGCTCGACGCATCGCTGCTGCTGATGCCGCTGGTGCGCTTCCTGCCGCCCGACGACCCGCGCATCCGCGCGACGGTCCTGGCAATCGCGGACGAGCTCGCAGTCGACGGCCTGATCCTGCGCTACCGGACCGACGAGACCGACGACGGCCTGCAGGGCGAGGAGGGCGCCTTTGCGATCTGCTCGTTCTGGCTGGTCTCGGCGTTGGTCGAGATCGGCGAGCTCAGGCGCGCCCACCAGCTGGCCGAGAAGCTGCTGTCGTTCGCCAGTCCGCTCGGGCTGTACGCGGAGGAGATCGACCCGCACAGCGGCCGTCACCTGGGCAACTTCCCCCAGGCGTTCACCCACCTGGCCCTGATCAACGCCGTGATGCATCTCATCGATGCCGAACGCGACACGACGGCGAAGACACCGTTCGCGCCGCAGACGGAGGCTCTCGGGGCGGGCGAGCCCGCTGCGGAGCAGGCGATGGACGAGGCCGTGCCGGCCCCCGCAGACGATACCGGCGAAGCCTGATACTGCACGGACGCGCCCAGCCCGGGGCGCCTCCCATTCCAGGAGGGACGATGGCCAGCGAGGGCACCGCCGCGACGGTCCGCTGGGGCCTGCTCGGCACCGGCGACATTACGAACAAGGTCGTCCGCGGGGCGCGCCGCTCGAATCGCGTGGCATTCGTGGCCGTCGGCAGCCGGACGGCGGAACGGGCCGGGGACTACGCCGCGTCGCATGACGTCCCGCGCGCGCACGGATCGTACGAAGCGCTGCTGGACGATCCCGATGTCGAGGCCGTCTACATCTCGCTGCCGAACGCGCTGCATCACGAATGGACCATGCACGCCCTTCGAGCAGGCAAGCACGTCCTGTGCGAGAAGCCGTATTCCACGCGGGTCGAGGACGTCGTGGCGGCGTACGACCTGGCCGAGTCCCGGAACCTCGTCCTGTCGGAGGGGTTCATGTGGCGGCACCATCCGCAGGCCGCCACGCTCAAGGCGCAACTGCTCGAGCTCGGCGATCTCCAGACCATCCGCGCCACGTTCGCGTTCGTCCTGGGTCCGGACCGTGCGAATGACATCCGTCTCCGGCCGGACCTCGAGGGCGGTTCACTGATGGATGTCGGCTGTTACTGCGTCAGCGGGGCACGCTTCCTTGCGGGCGAGGAACCCGAGACGGTGTATGGCCGCGCCGCGTGGGGCCCGACCGGCGTCGACCTCCGGTTCACCGGCGTGCTGCGCTTCCCGAGCGGCGTGATGGCCGAGTTCACGTCGGCGTTCACGATGGATCACCGCGGGCTCGAGCCAATCGGCGACGAAGGTTCGGCGCTGCTCGTCGATCCGTGGCAGGCGGACCCGGCGACGCTCGTCCTGCGCGGTGAGGTCGTGGCCCGCTGGCACCCGGAGGACCCGAGCCCGATGGAAGTGCCCTACTTCCACGAGTTCGAGAACTTCAGCGCGGCGGTCCGCGGGGAGGCCGACATCCTCTTGGGGCGTGATCACGCGGTGGGCCAGGCGCGCGTCCTTGGCGCGCTGTACGAGTCGGCCCGGACCGGCCGGGAGATCGCGCTCTGACGAAGCGCCCGAGGGCGGCCACCCCGCACGCCGCCGACATCGTCATCGTCGGCGCCGGCGCGGCTGGTTGTGTGCTCGCACGCCGCCTCGCCGATCGTAGCGGTGCGCGAATCCTGCTCGTGGAGGCCGGCGCTGAACCCAACGCCGACGCGGCTCCCGATGGCTGGCGCCTCGGCAAGCCGGCGGACTGGGGCTTCGCTTCGGAGCCGGGGGCGTCCGGCTCTGCCGGCCGTCTGCGGCGAGGCCGCGTCCTGGGTGGGACGTCATGGTTGACGCGCTTCGCCGTCCGGGGTGGCGCGGCCGACTTCGACGCGTGGGCTGCTCGCGGCAACGCCGGCTGGGCGTGGGCCGACGTCCTGCCCGCGTTCCGACGGCTGGAGGCGGACCTCCAGTTCGGCAGCGCGGCGTGGCACGGCAGCGACGGGCCGATGCTCGTGACGCGGTATCCCGATCTGCCACGCTCGGAGATCCTCGGAGCGGCAGTCGAGGCATTCCGGGCGACAGGGTTCGAGATCGTGCCCGACCACAACGACGGCGTATCGGTGGGCGTGGGGCCGATGCCCATGAGCGTGCGCGACGGCTCCCGAGTCACCACCTATGACGCCTACCTGCCGACTGCCGAGCGCCCGCCGAACCTGACAATCCGGACCGGTGCCGAGGTCGACCGCGTCGTCTTCGCCGGTGGTGAAGCGACCGGCGCGCGGGCGACCGGCGTTCGCCTGGTCGACGGGACCGAGCTGCGTTCCGGCATGGTCGTCCTGGCGGCCGGCACGTACGGCAGCCCGTCGATCCTCCTTCGCTCCGGCATCGGGCCTGCCCGGCACCTGGCGGAGGTCGGCGTGGGGGTGCGGGTCGACCTGCCCGGCGTCGGCAGCAACCTCGCCGATCATCCGGGCGTCGATTTCGACAGCGGCTGGCGAGGCCGGGGAACCCGCGGCCCGCTGCTTCATTCGATCGCCACGTTCCGCAGCGAGCGAGCTGCGCGCGATGGCGCGCCCGACCTGATGATCTGGGTCACCGACCCGGACGAGTCCGATCCAGGCTTCTACCTCGATCCAGTCCTGCTGAAGCCAGTCGCTCGCGGCACGGTCCGGCTTCGTTCCGCCCACGGAGGCGATCCGCCGCGGATCACCCTGCCGGCGATCGGTGAATCGGCAGACCTCGATCGGCTCGCCGACGGCTACCGTCGCGCCCTGGAGATTGCGCAGCGTCCGGAGGTCCGGGCGCTCAGCAGCGAGCCTCCCCCCGATCCGCCGGGCGATCGTGCCGCGCTCGCGCGCCGGATCGCGGAGAGCTCCTACTCGTTGCCCCACGTGGTCGGGACATGCCGGATGGGCCCTGCTCCCGAGGACGGTGATGTGGTCGATCACCTGGGCCGAGTCCACGGCGTCGAGGCACTCCACGTGATCGACGCATCGGTCATCCCCGAGCCACCATCGGGCTTCCCGCACATCATCACGATCATGGTGGCCGAGCAGCTCGCCGGCCGCGTGACGCCGTAGGCGCCCGAGCGAGGGCGCCTTGACGCCGGTGCTAGCGTGATGTAACCGGTCTCATGTAACCGGTTTCATCTCGGGGACGTGGATGACGAAGAAGCCGGCCACGATCCGCGACGTTGCCCGTCACGCGGGTGTCAGCGTCGCAACCGCGTCCCGCGCCCTGAACGGCAATGAGGTCGTCAACGCCCAGACGCGAGCCCGGATCCTGGCCGTTGTCGACGAGCTCGGGTTCACCCCCAACCCGGCGGCCCGCCGGCTCAGTCTCGGACGAACGCTGACCGTCGGCGTGGTCGTCTCGTTCCTGACGCGGCCCCAGGCAGCAGAGCGCCTGCGGGGTGTCGACGCGGTCCTCACGGACAGCGAATTCGATCTCGTCATCTACAACGTGGAGTCGGTTACCAAGCGCGACCATTACCTCGCGACGC
>DASTYU010000037.1:0-2140 GCA_035764655.1 Candidatus Limnocylindrales bacterium | reverse complement strand
GGCGGCACCCGCACCAGCCGCTCGCCCGCTGCAAGCAGCGTCTGCTCGAGCGCGCGTGTGACGTGCCGGCAGTCCTCGACCGCCCACAGCCGCTCCGCCGCAAGCGATTGCGCCCACTGCACAGCGCCGACGCCGATCGGTCCGCTCCAGGCGCCCAGCTCGCGTCCGAGCTCGTCGACGGCGACGGCGGTGAGCGAGTGCTTGTGTACGTCCAGCCCGATCACGATCATCTCCATCGCCTCCAAGCCGTTGGGGGCGACCGGCGAGCGGACAGACCTCAATCGAGGCAAGCTGCCAAGCTCCTATCAGGTCACGCTCGACGGTCTTCGGGAAGGCGACGGCGACACAACACTGGCAAGTCGGCGAACGCCGACATTCGGGAATCGAGTCAGCCGCCGCCTTCCCGAGTCTCGGCCCACACCCGGACAGCACACCCCGACGATGACATTGAGTTCGCGAATGTCACCCGAGGCTTGCGCCAAGGCTGGACTCGTTCTCCGGCCGCGTCTCGCCCTTGGGCCGACGATTCCGTGGGGCCTAGCGATGATTTCGCGGGTCCAGCCGAGTCTGTTGGCATAGCAGTGCCGAGCCTCGGCCGCGCAGGCTGCGCAGGCCAAAGATCACTCAACCGAACTAGGAGAGCGCGGATGAACGAATCGACTCAGAGCAAAGGTGGAGCGTGGCCCGCTGGTATCGCTGCGATCACGCTATTCGAGGAGGACCTGGAGACGGCGAAGCGTTTCTACCAGCAGGTCTTTCGACTTCCCGTCTTCTTCGAGGACGAGAACTCGGCCGTCTTTAAGTTCGGCGACACGCTCGTGAACCTGCTGAACGTGAGCGAGGCACCCGAGCTAGTGAAGCCCGCGAAGGCAGCGACGGAGGACGCCGGCGTTCGGTTCCAGTTCACGCTCGAAGTGGACGACGTCGACGCGATGTGCGAGGAACTGAGGGGACGCGGAGTCGAGATCCTCAACGGTCCGATCGACCGGCCGTGGGGAATCCGCACCGCCAGCTTTCGCGACCCCGGCGGGCACATCTGGGAGATTGCCAAGTGAGTCTTTCGCAGACCATTCTCGACTGGGCCAGTGTTCGGAAATGTCACCCGAAGGGGCGAAGGGCTACGTGACCGCGACCGTGCGTTGCGGGCGAGAGGCGCTCGTCGCGTGTTTCCCGAAGGCGCAGAGGGAGCTAGAGCTCGAGCGCAGCGGCTCCGCCTCCTGCAACGGCGCGAGCGAGTGCCGCGTCGGCCTCCGCGAGGGGGAAAGACGCGCCGAGCTCGAAGTCGAGCCGTCCGGCGGCCAAATCTTGACCGGCGCCCGCGAGCTGCTCCCCGTCGGCGCGCACATACAGCGAGACGACTTCGATTCCTCGCTCGCTCTCGGGCGGGTCGGAAGTGATCGTGACCAGACGACCGCCGTCTCGAACCGCCGCGAGCGCGACCGCGGCACCGTCGGGCGCCGCGTTGGCAGCGGCATCGACACCATGGCCGGCCGTCGCCGCCACGACCTGAGCCGTCCAGTCCGGGTCGTGGTAGTCGATCACCGTCGCGGCTCCGGAACCGATTACCCGCTCGCGACTCCTCGGTCCCGCCGTCGCGATCACCTCAACGCCGCGGAGAGCTGCCATCGAGACGATCAACGCTCCGGTGGCTCCGCCCGCTCCGTTCACGAGCAGCCGCTCGCCGCGGTTCACGCGCAGGCCTTCGTCCAGCACCTGAACCGCGGTCAGTGCCGGGACCGGGAACGAAGCGGCATGCGTCCACGAAAGCTCCGCCGGTTTGGGGGCGAGCAAGGCGGCCTCGGCAACGAGCCACGGCGCCCAGCATCCTTGCTCCGCGAGTGGGAGCGGATGGGTGAACACCGGATCCCCGACCGACCACCCCTCGAACCCGGCACCCAAGGCCGCAACCACCCCTGCCGCCGCGACGCCGAGCGCCATCGGCGGCCCGCGTCCCAGATCCCAACGTCCAGTCCGGGCGAACTCATCCCAATTGCCGACACCGGCGGCCTTGACCTCGATCAGAACTTCGCCGGTGCGCGGCGCGCGAGGGTCAGGCACCTCCAGCACCGTCACACCGTCACCGAATTCTTCGATCCCTGCGACGCGCACGATCGGTCGCCGACAACCTAGCAACCCAGGA
>DASTYU010000036.1:0-3486 GCA_035764655.1 Candidatus Limnocylindrales bacterium | reverse complement strand
CCGCCCCACGGTCGGCCCACGCCGGCGTTACCCTTCTGGCGCTGAACCCATTGACGCGTCAGTTGGAGGGAATGTGGGCAATCGACCGCTCGGGGTCACGATCCTCGCCGCACTGGCCGGCATCTCGCTGGTGCTCGCCGTCGTGCATTTCCTGCAGGCGCTGGGGATCCTGCCCTACTTCATCGGCGAGGCCGCGATCCGCGACTTCAACCTCTGGTACGCGATCGTCTGGGCGCTGCTGATCTGGGCGTGGGCATGGGTCACCAAGGCGTTGTGGGATCTGAACCCACAGGGCTGGCTCCTCGTGCTGCTGGTCAGCGGGTTCGGCGCGATCTTCGACTTCATCAACATGTCGGTCGCGACGCAGGCGACGACCGACCTGACCGTGAGCTTCCTGGCGAATGTCGTGATCTTCGCCTACGCGCTCCTCCCAGGAACGCAGAAGGCGTTCGGCATGAAGGATCGTCTCCCGCCGCTGAACCCCTGACCCCGGCCTAGCCGGTGCTGCCGCCGCTGTAGAAGCCGCCTGCGCGCTCGCGGTTCGCGTACCCGGAACCCAGCAGGCCGCCGATGTCGAGCAGGAATGCAAGCAGCAGCCACACGAAGTCGAACCCGCTGAGGCCCGCCGGCGTCCAGAGGAGCACGTACATCAGCGTGGTGAACGGCAGGAAGATGATCCCGAGGATGGCCACGAGCGCCGAGTTGATGGCGGCCTCGAAGATCCCCGGCCGGGCGATCCAGATGAACAGCACCATCAGCCGCGGGAAGAACGCGCCAAACACTGCGAACAGGCAAGGCACCGCCGTACCCTCCATGCACCCCGGCCTGCCGCGCCCTGTGGTGTGGCGCCCGGATTGGCGCGAGGGTAGGCGGTCGGTGCCGTTGCTGGCAATGGCCTGGTTCGTTGTCGTCGCAAGCGCCGCGGGAGCACCGGAGCCTTGACGCCGCTTGCGACGATGGGCGACGTGCGTAGTCGAAAGCGATTGTTGTGGGGGCTGCTCCCCCTGGTTGCGTTGCTCGTTGCCGTCGGGGGCGCCGGGTTCGCCGGGCGCGCTCTCGCCGCAACGACCGCCCTCGACGGCGCGATCGTCGCCGGAGAGGGGGTGACCTGGTCCGACAGCTCCGTCGCCGTCGTGACCCTCGTCGACATGACCGCCGATCCGGACTCCGGCGCGATCCTCGGGCAACAGCGAATCGATGCGCCGGGAGCCGCGCCAGTCGCCTTCGAGGTGCTGTACGACGACGCGCGTGTCGAGCCGAAGCATGCGTATGGGTTGTTCGCGACGGTCGTCGACGGAGCGAGCGGGTACGCCACGCCGATGCCGGTCCCCGTGCTCACCGGCGGGCCGCGATCGGAGGTCGAGCTCGCCGTGGAGGCGGTTCCGGCATACCCGGCCACCATCGTCGGCGCGGTCGCGCCACCGGACGGCACGAGGCTGTCCGACACGGCCGTCACGACCGAGATCCTGATCAAGCAGGAGACCGGGACGCTGGTCGGCGTCCAGACGATTGTCACTCCAGCCGCCGGACCCGTTCCGTTCGCGGTCGGCTACGAGCCTGACCTGGTCGACCCGGAGGCGACCTACGTTGCGGTCGCCGCGATCGTCGACGGCGGCAACGTCTGGGCCAGCGCCGAGCCGGTGCTCGCGATGGATGACGGCACCGCGGTCGCAGCCGTCGCGCTGACGGTCGCGCCGACGGATGCCATCCCCGTGCCCGAGGAGCCTGCCGCGTCCGCGCCGCCGAGCGAAGCGGCGCCGAGCGCCATTCCGAGCGAGAGTGTCGCGCCGACGCCCGAGGCGACGCCCACGCCGGAACCCACACCGACGCCTGAACCGACGGCCACCCCGGAGCCGACGCCCGAACCGTCCCCATCGCCGACACCCGAACCGTCACCGGAGCCAACGGCGACGCCAACGCCAACGCCCACGCCTACGCCCACGCCAACCCCTACGCCGACTCCCACACCCACCCCCACGCCGAGGCCTTCGCCGTCGCCAACGCCGACATCGACCCCGAGCCCGATTCCCACGCCAACCCCTACTCCGACTCCCACGCCCACGCCCACGCCGACTCCTACGCCGACACCGAGCCCGACGCCCACGCCCACGCCGACGCCCTCGGCGCCGCCGGTGCCAACCTCGGGATCCGTGTCGGGCACGTTGGCCTACGCCGAACCGGCGACCCTGAGCCCGGAGGCGAGTGCCGTCGTCGTCCTCGTCGAGCACTCGGGCAACCCGATCACCGCCCGGATCATCGAGAGCCAGGTGCTCTCCGACCCGGGCGAGATCCCGATCGCATTCGATCTGCCATTCACGGCCGACGAAATCGATCCGGAGGCCCTGTACACGGTCAGCGCCGCGATCGTCGATGGCTCGCGCCTGTGGGTCACAGACGGCGGGACGCGGGTCATCACCTATGACAACCCGACCGATGATGTCGCGCTCGAGCTGATCTACCGGCCCGACCTGCTCAAGGGCCAGGTCACCGGCGAGATCAGCGGGCCCGGAATCACCTTGGGCGGCACCGGGTTCGCCGCCGCGGTGCTGTTCGACGCCACGTCCAACCAGGAGATCGGGATGACGGTCGTGCCGGCGCCGACCGGCGTGCCCATCCCATTCAGCGTGCCGTTCGATCCCGCCGAGATCGACGAAACGGCGGGCTACACGGTGGTCGCCGGGATCGTCGAAGGTGACAGCCGCTGGGCCAACCTGGACGGCGTGCCGGTCATCACGAACGGCAACCCGCTGAGCGACATCACGGTCACGGTCAGTGCCGTCGAACCGAGTCCCTCACCGTCGCCTGGGCCGACCGACAACGGCCCGACGATCCTGGCCATCGTCGTCCTGCTGCTGGTGATCGCAGCGATCGTCGCCGGCGTGATCTGGTACATGCGATCGCGATCGACGCCGCCGCCGCCGACCGACGGCGAGCCCATGGACGAGGGCACCGTCGCAGTCGACGAACCGCCGATCGCGCCCGAGGAGCCGCCCGCTACGCCGAGAGAACCGCCAGCTGCGGGTTGACAACCAGGGACCGGCGCGCTTCGCTGCCCCGATGGACGCCCGGCACTTCAGCGGCACGATCCGATACTGGAACCCCGACAAGGGCAGCGGGCTCGCGGTCGTTGACATCCCTGCGGAGCACGTGGAGGCGATCGGCGGCCTGAGGCAACAGCGCGTTCACGGGACGATCGCCACGGCCGACTTCACGTCGAGCGTGATGCCGGCGGGTGGCGGCCGGCTGGCGCTGAGCGTCAGCAAGGCGATGATGCAGTCCGCCGGTGTCGCGGTCGGCGACACCGCCGAGTTCGCGATTCTGCGCATCGGCGGCGACTGAGCTCGTGGCCTGGGAACCACCGCCCGTCGGTGCGCGCGCGACGTGGACGCGCACGATCGGCGACGAGGATGTCGATGCGTTCGCGCGCTTGTCGGGTGACCGCAACCCGCTCCATTTCGATCCTGCCTTCGCCGCTCGAACCCGCGC
>DASTYU010000035.1:0-22874 GCA_035764655.1 Candidatus Limnocylindrales bacterium | reverse complement strand
GGCCGCCGAGGCGCTCGATCCGGCGATCGCCGAACGGCTCGCCGACGTGCGCCCGCTCGACGAATGGGTGCCGGCCGGAGGGCGAACCCCCGTCGTCGTGTGACCCGGTTTCCTGCCAATCATCAGCCCGGGTAGTGAAAGTCCGGACCTTCGCGTGCTCCTGGGGGCGTTTCGCGCCGATTTGGTCCCAATGGATGGCCATTCAACATCGTGGCTGATACTTGACCAGGATCTCAGCTCCAGCTCGTGCCCTTGACTACCCCGGCTGATATCTGGCAGCCAGCGGCAGCGCAGCCTGCTCCTGCTGCTGCTCCGGCGTGATCACGAGGTCCTGGCCGAGCGACCACAGCGTCAGCGTCGTGAGCGCGACCATCACGATGGCCAGCGGCAGCTGACGCAGGCGCACGGTCCGGATCGGCGTCCCGGGCGGGGTGGCCGCGACCGCCGCCGCGTGGCCCGCCCACGCGCCGACCATGTGGCCGCCCACGACGGCTGCCAGCTGGAGCGTCCACACGAGCCCGGGTGGCAGCCACGTGCTGGACGGCTCGTAGAACAACGTCCCGAAGATGTTCCAGCCGCGCTGGAACGGGTCGGACAGTGCCACCACGATCAACTGGCCGCTGATCAGCAGGTACGTCAGGTAGTGCGCGATCAGATAGCCAGCCGCGATGGGCAACAGGCCCGCGCCCGACGGGTTCGTGCCCAGCACCCGGACCAGCATCAGCGCGGCGGCCACCACGATCCCCAGGAACGCGAACAGCAGCACCGTCTTCAGCGGGACCTCGGTGAAGCCGAACAGGTCGTAGTAGATCTGCGTCTGTGACAGCCCGTCGAACAGGATTGAGCCGACGCCGAGGGCGACCATGACGATCTCGGCCACGGTCCAGTTCACCTCGAGCAACCCGGCCGCGAACGACCGGCGGCGGACGCGGCCGTCCTCGTCGGCCAGGGCCAGCGGAGCGAGCCGGTTGAGCAGCCGGAACCAGACCGTGAAGGCTTCGGCGTTGGCACGCCACGCATCCCGCCCGAACTGGGCCATCATCGCCAGCGTCAGCGCGGTGTAACCCGCCACGACGATGAACAACGTTGACGGTTCGCCCTGGTCGAGCCCCAGTTCCAGCCAGATGAAGAACGCGAACCCGATCACGGCCGGCCACTTCCCGAGGCGCTCGGGGTACACGGATGGGTCCCACGGCGTGATGCCGAGCCGGCGCACGACCCACGCGCCCATGTCGTAGAGCGTCGAGAACGGGTCGAGCCAATGCCAGATCGGGAAGAGCAAGGCAGAAATCAGCGCGACGCCGACCCAGCCATAGACCCACAGGAAGAGCGTCGCGACGTTGGCCGAGCTCGACCCGCCGGCGATCCCCTGGGCCATGATCCACGCCCAGCCGAACAAGCCGAGCGCGCGCAGTCCATAGCGCAGCCAGGCCGGAGGAAAGCCGCCCGCATCCTGCACCTCGGGCAGCTCCACGCGAACGTCGCGCAGGATGACGAACGCGAACGACAGCGCCACCGTCATCGCCGCGCCGGCCAGGTAGACGGCCAGCGGCAGGCGGCTCGTGTACGCCGCGTTGAGCGTGTGGCCAAGCGCGATGCCCGGCACCAGGATCGCGAGGGCGACCCCGGCGGCAACCGCGCGGGCGATCACGATGCGGCGGATCACGGCCGGGCGGGCCGCCGGCGCATCAGGAGGTAGCCACCGAGCGCGCCGACGATGACGACCGCCGCGACGATCGGCGGGAGCACGTCATTGGCGCCTGCCGCATTCGCCGGCGGGGATGGTTCGGCCGCGGCCGGGCTTGGAGTGGACGGCGCGGAGACGGTCGGCACTGCGGACGCCGACGGGGGCGCAGACACCACCTCGCTCGGCGTCGGCGTGAGCGACGGCGGCGGCGTCACCGGGGCGCTGACGGTGAAGCTGAACGTACCGGTCTCGAGGTGGCCGTCGTCCGCAAACGCCTTCCACTGGACCTCGTAGTCGCCGGGTAGCAGGTCGGGCGGATCCATCCGCAGGCGGGTCGAGTTGGCCGGGTCGATCCCCCCAGTCGAAATCGTCGCGCCGTCCTCGTCGAGCAGGGCCATCTCGCTGCCGTCGCCGAGATCCTCGGAGAAGAATGCCCGGATGACGTTGGGGGAACCCTGGACGGTTTCGCCGTCCTCCGGCCTCGAGCGCTCGAACTCCGCGTGCGCGGCGACGGCCGGCGGGACGGCGATGAGCGCACCCAGCGCCAACAGCAACGCTGCCAGGCTCGGGCGGTTGGGAGGGTGACGGTGCATGTCCCCGAGTCTACGAAGTCCCGGCCGAGTCCGCCGCGAGGCCGAACGCGCTACGATGCCCGCCACCGATCGGGCCCGCCCAACTCCCGCCGGCCCGCCCACCGACCACGTCACGCAGGAGCTGCGCGTGCCGACCTCTGTTCCCAGTGTTCCCTTCACCGACGAGCGCCTGTCGAACGGCCTCCGCCTGATCGTCGCCGAGGACCACCTCGCTCCCGTGGTCGCGGTGAATGTCTGGTACAACGTCGGCTCGAAGCACGAGCAGCCGGGCAAGACCGGCTTCGCCCACCTGTTCGAGCACGTCATGTTCCAGGGTTCGGCGCATGTCGGGAAGGCCGAGCACATCGCCTTCATCCAGGCCGCCGGCGGAACGATGAACGGCACGACCTGGCTCGATCGGACCAACTACTTCGAAACGCTGCCGGCCCACCAGCTCGACCTGGCGCTGTGGCTCGAGGCGGACCGCATGGGCACGCTCCTCGATGCGCTGAGCCAGGAGAACCTCGACAACCAGCGAGAGGTCGTGAAGAACGAGAAGCGCTGGTCGTACGACAACCGCCCGTACGGCACCTGGCAGGAGAAGCTGCAGGGTCACCTGTATCCGGAAGGTCACCCGTACCACCACTCGACGATCGGGTCGATGGAGGACCTCGACGCGGCGTCGCTCGAGGATGTCCAGTCGTTCTTCCGGACGTGGTACGCGCCGAACAATGCCGTCCTGTCGGTGGTGGGCGACGTCGAAGCCGCACAGGTCCGCGCGGCCACCGAGAAGTACTTCGGCGGCATCCCGCCCAATCCGACGTTCCCCACGCTGCCCGACATGTCCCTCCCGCCAACGCTCGGCGGGGAGCGGCGCGAAACGGTCCGCGACCAGGTGCCGCTGCCGCGGCTCTACTTCGGGTTCCGGGCGCCACCCTTCGGTGAGACGCGGCTCGACGCCCTCGACGTCGCGAGCCAGATCCTCGCGGGAGGCAAGGGCAGTCGGCTGCACCGGCGGCTGGTGCGCGATGAGCGGATCGCCCAGGACGTCGCACTCTTCTCGCTCGGGTTCATCGGTGGCGCATCCATGTGCGCCGGCTGGGCGACCGTGCGACCGGAGGTCGAGGTCGCCCGGGTCGAGGAGGCGTTCATCGAGGAGCTGGAGCGCGTCGCACGCGAGCCGGTCACGCCCGATGAGCTGGCCCGCGCGCACGCCCTCATCGAGGCCGACGAGCTGGGCACGCTGCAGCGCGTCGAGGAGCGCGCGGACCGGCTGTCGATGTACGCGACGTTGTTCGACGACCCTGGGCTGATCGACCGCATGCTGCCTCGCTACCTGGCGGTCACGCCCGACGACATCGTGAGCGCCGCCGCGCAGGTGTTCGTGCCGGACAACCGGCTGGTGCTGACGTACCTGCCCGACGGCCCGGCCGCCGACAGCGCCGCCATGGTGGACGAGGACGCCGCGGAAGAGGAGGTGGCGGCGTGACCGCGAAGACCGCCACGACGATCCCGGAGCGCCCGTCCCCTGGCGCGCCGCGTCCGTACGAGTTCCCGGCCGTCGAGGAGCAGCGCCTGTCGAACGGGCTGCGCATCCTCGCGGCCGACATGCCCGGCAGGCCGCTGATCGCGGCTTCGCTGGTCCTGCGCAACGGGGCCGTCGACGAGCCTGCCGACGCCGGGGGCGCCACCGTCCTGGCGGCGCGGACGCTGTCCGAGGGAACCGAGCGCTACGACGCGATCCAGCTGACGGAGGCGTCCGAACGCCTGGGCGCCTCGCTCCACGCCGAGGCGGGCTGGGACGCGCTGACGGCCAGCGTCGACGTTCCGCGCGACCGCCTGGAGGCGGCCCTCGAGCTGCTCGCGGAGATGGTCCTCCATCCGACCTTCCCCGAGCGCGAGGTGGAGCGCCTTCGCGACGAGCGCCTGAACGATCTGCTCCAGGCCCGGGCCGACCCGCGCCGACGCGCCGACGAGGCGTTCGTCGACACGATCTACACCTCGGACGCGCCGTACCACCGGCCCGCGGGCGGCACCAGGGACACGGTCGAAGGGCTGGGACGGACGCAGCTCCGCCACGCCTACGAGCGCGGCCTCGATCCGGCGCGGGCCACGCTCATCATCGGGGGCGAGCTGGCTGGCCTGGACGTGGCAAAGACCGTCGAGCGGCTGCTCGGGGAGTGGCAGGCATTCCCCGCCGTCGCCGGCGGCCGCGCGATCGATGACGCGCCGGCGATCCGCGAGCGCGTCGTACGGGTCGTCCACCGACCGGGCGCGGTCCAGTCGGAGATCCGGATCGGCCATCGCGGCGTGCCGCGGCGCATCCCGGACTTCCATCCGGTCGCCGTCATGAGCGCGATCCTGGGCGGGCTCTTCAACTCGCGACTGAACATGAATCTCCGCGAGGACAAGGGGTACACGTACGGTGCGGGCGCCGGCTTCGACATGCGCCGGGGCGCCGGGCCGTTCTCCGCACGGGCCGCGGTCAACACCGAGGTCACCGTTCCCGCGATCCAGGAGTTCCTGGTCGAGCTGGCGCGCATGCGCGACGAACAGGTGACCGAGGCGGAGCTCCGTGCCGCGCGAGACTTCCTCATCGGGGTCTTCCCGCTCCGCTTCGAGACCGCCGGTGCCGTCGTCGCGGCGCTGTCCGGACTCGTGGTCCACGAACTCGGCGTCGAGGAACTGGTCAATTACCGAAGCTCCATCGAAGCGGTCTCCGTTGCGGCCGTTGCAGAGGCGGCCCGGGCACATCTGCTGCTCGATGAGGCGGCGATCGTCGTGGTCGGTGATGCCGACGCGTTCGGCGATGCGCTCGACGCCGCGGGCGTGGGGCCCATTACCGTCGAGCGGGACGAAGGTCCGATTGCATCCGGCCCGCTCCAGGAGCCGGTCGGCCCGGTCGATGAAGAGGACGACAGCGGACCGGTCGCAGGCGCCCAGGATCCGGACCTGCCCGGCACCGCCGACGAGCCCTCCGCGGCGCCGGAGCCGGAGTCGCGCTGAAACCTTCCGGGCGGCGACTGTCTCAGGTGAGTACGAGGCGATCGAAGGATCGTTCGACGACTCAGGAGAGCCAGACCGATGCCAAGCGACACCAAGTTCATCCGCGGCCTGGGCGTGTCCGCCGTGGCCCTGCTGCTGCTCGTCGGTGGGGTGACAGCCGCCAACTCGGGTGCCACGCAGTCCCGCGTCGAGGCGACCGCCACCGCCGAGGCGACGCAGACCGCCGAGCCGAACGAGACGGCTGAGCCGACCGAGACGGCCGAGCCGACCGAGACGGCCGAGCCGGCCGAGACGGCCGAGCCGACCGAGACCGCCGAGCCAGCGGCCACCGCCGAGGCGACGTTCGACGACCACGGGGGCAACAGCGGCCCCGCGGGCGCCGACGACCGCAGCGGCTCGAACAGCGGGCCGAGCGGCGATGACGACGCGACACACGACGCCAACGACGACCACGGCGATGACGACGCGACACACGACGCCAACGACGACCACGGCAACGACAACGACGACCAGGGCGAAGACACGGACGACGACCACTCGGGCTCGAACAGTGGCTCGAGCGGCGGCGATGTCGACCGCTCCGGTTCGAACAGCGGCTCGGACTGAGCCGTTCCACGACCAACGGCCCGATATCGGTGCCACTGGGCTCATCCCGGCCCGGCTCGATCCACGGCATCATGCCGGCGAGCCGGGCCTGGACCCGCGAAGGCGGCCCGCACGATGCACAGCTACGGAGCGACGAGATCGCCATCGAACTTCGCGATGACCAGGCAACGGTCGAGGCCGTCCTCGCCGGTGACCGTGATGCCTTTCGCCGCCTTGTCGACCGGGAAGGCCCGGCCATCGTGCGTGCCTGCTACCGGGTGCTCGGTGACGTCCACGAAGCCGAAGACGCCGCCCAGGAGGCATTCGTGACCGCATACCGGTCGCTGCCCTCGTGGCGCGGCGACGGCCCGTTCGGTGCCTGGCTGACCAGGATCGCGGTGCGCATCGCCGTGCGCCAGGCGGGCCGGCGCAAGTCGGTCGCCTGGCTCGACGTGACCGCCGAGCCCGGTTCGGCGGCCGCCGCGGCGATCAACTCGGCATCGATCGACGCCTCGTCCTCGAACGATCCGATGCTGCTGTCACTGCGCACCGAGCGCGCCACCGCCGTCCGACGTGAGGTTGCGCGCCTGGGCGAGCCATACCGGGAAACCGTTTCACTGCGGTTCTTCGGAGAGTTGAGCCTCGACGAGATCGCCCGCCAGACCGGCCGTCCGCTGGGCACGGTCAAGACGCATCTGCACCGCGGCCTGCTGCGACTGCGCGAGGCGATCGAACTGGGAGGTGGCGCATGACCGGCCCGGCTCGCCGCTTCGATCCCACCGAGCTGTCCGACGATCCGACCGGCCTGGGTGAGGCCGAGCTGACGGCCGCCTCGGCCATGGCCCGCGACCTCGAGGCGATCGCCGAGCGCGATACGGTGCCAACCGGCGCGTTCAGCGACCGGGTCATGGAGGCCATCGCCTCCGAACCGACGCCGCAGCCCACCCGCGTATTCGGGCTGGCGCTGCGGGGGCGTCGGATCGGTGCCGCGGTCGCGGCGGTCGGCGATGCGTGGCGGGTTACGTTTGGCAGCGGGCGTCCGATCGCCGTTCGCGGCCAGGCGCTGGCACTTGTCCTGGTGGTGGCCGTTGCGCTGGTCGGACTGGGCGGCGGTGCCGCCGTCGGTGCGGCCCGCCTGCTGACCCCGGACGTTCCCCCGACCCCGTCGCCCACGCCGAGCGTTCCGCCATCGCCGCCGCCGTCGGTTGCGCCGACGCCGAGCGTCGAGCCGTCGCCCACGCCGTCCCCCTCGCCGACTCCCGACGCGTCGCCGACCGATACCGGCGAACCGACCGAGACGCCCGAGGCGACCGGGACCGACGACTCCGGCGGAAACTCCGGCCCCGGCGGCGGTGGCGGTTCCGGTTCGGATGACTCCGCCTCAAACGACTCGGGGTCCGGTTCGGATGACTCGAGTTCCGGAAGCAACTCGGGATCGGGGTCCGACGACTCGGGCTCCGACGATTCGGAACCCGACGACTCGCGGTAGGCTGCCCGGGTGATCGTCGTCATCGGTCAACCCGCCCTCGCACGCGTCGATGGCGAGCCCGTTGCCGCGGGTTCGGCGGCCCGGATGGCGCTGGCGGCCGCCGCTCGTGGCGCCGCGGTGCAGCTCGTGGGCAAGGTCGGCGAGGACGCGGATGGCGAGGCGCTGGTCCTCGCGCTCGCCCGGGGTCGCGTGGGGCACGTCGCGGTCCAGCGTGACCCGGCACATCCGACCCCGCGGGCGCTCGATTCGGACGACACCCCGGATGCCGACGAAGGCATGGCTCCGCGCGGCGGTCCGTCGAGCAGCCTCACGCTCGACGCCCCGGACGTCGAGCTGGCACTTCGCTATCTGACCGAATTCCGCGTGATCGTGCTTGCCGACGAGCTTGACCCGTCCGCGGTGCGCGTGGCCGCGGACGCGACCAGCTGGGGCAACGGTACGCTCATCGCGGTGGTTGGCGAGGGCCAGCCGGTGCCCGGGGACCTGCCCTCCGACGCGATCGTGCTGGGCGCCCCGACCAAGGACGTTGCGGGCGCGTTCGACCGCCTCGTCGGCGAGCTGGCAGCCGCGATCGATGCGGGCGCCGACGCGCAGGCGGCGTTCCGCGAGCTGGTCGGCAGCGCCGGCTGGGAACCCGCGGCGACCTGAGCCCTTCTTCTCCCCGCTCACGGAAAGAAGGAGAGTTCGGTGGCCGTGTCGTCCTCGGCGCGAAGCAGTTCCGGACCCTCATTTCGGACGTCGTTCACGAGGCGCGACGCGGGCGCGACCTCGAGTGCCACGGCTTCGGTGGGCTCGAGCAAGGCCCGCAGCTCTCCCCGGTCCGCGGGACGCGGGTCCAGCCAGCGGGCCCACGCATTGTCCGACACGATCACCGGCATCCGGTTGTGCAGCTCGGCTACCACCGAGTTGGGCGTCGTCGTAACGATCGTGAAGGTTCGCCGGATCATGCCCGTGGCGGGGTCCTTCCAGCCATCCCATAGGCCGGCGAGCACGAGCGGCCGCCCGTCCGCGCGGAAGATCCGATACGGCTGGCGGACCCGCTCCTGGCGGCGCCACTCGTAGAAGCCGTCGACCGGCACGAGACAGCGCTTCCGCAGGAACGCGTCGCGGAACGCCGGCATCGATGCGATGGATTCCGCACGAGCGTTGAAGGTCCGCGCTGCGATCTTCGCGTCGGGAGACCAGTGCGGGACGAGACCCCAGCGGTAGCTCGTGATGGCTCTCCGGTCGTCGCGCTGGACGACCACGAGCGCCTCGTCGGTCGGGGCGATGTTGTAGTGCCCGCCCGGGTCGTCGGCGAGCGGCTCGGCCTCGAAGATCTCCGCGAGCTCCGATACCGGGCGTTCCTGCATGAACCGTCCGCACATCGGCCGGAGCATAGCCGGGAGGACGCCACGCCCGGTGTTGTGTAGAGTCGGGCACAGATGGACCAGACCCGTTACCCGGGCGGTCGCGCCGACCCGTCACCCGACGGCCCGCAGTCACGGGCCGAAGCCGAAGCCCTGCTCCAGCGAGCGAACGAGTTGCTCAGCGCGGGTGACTTCAACGACGCTGCGAGGCACTACATCAGCATCCTGCGCGCCCCGATGGGCGATCCGCAGATCAGCGGGGCCGCCCTCCTCGGTCTGGGCGAGGCCCGCTATCGAACCGACGACGACGAGGGCGCGCTCGCCAACTGGCTGTCGATCACGAAGCTGCCCGAGACGTCGTCGACCTACGCGGCGTGGCGCCAGGTGGCCGCGGCGCAGGTCCGCGCCGGCGACCTGCGCTCGGCGTTCGACTCGTACCGGGAAGCCGATCGGCGCGCGCCCGAGCAGGACAAGGCCGAGATTGCCAGTCGCCTTGGCTGGCTGAGCAAGGAGCTCGGCGACCAGGGCGGCGCGAACCGCTATTTCGCCAGGTCTCGCGGTGACGCGCTCACCATCACGATGACGAAGCTGATCATCGCCGTGACCGTCGTGATCTCCCTGACGGCGATGCTCACGGCGGACGGCCCCGACGGCCCGGTCGTCTACCAGGCGCTGTGGCTGGACAAGGCGCTCGTGGCGGCCGGGGAGTACTGGCGGCTGTGGACCGTCACCCTCGTCCACGCGCCCGAGAACATCTTCCATCTCGTGTTCAACATGTGGGCCCTGTGGATCGTCGGCCCGCTGGTCGAGCGCTGGTACGGCCAGATCCGCTTCCTTGTCTTCTACCTCGCCTGCGCTGCGACGGGCTCGGTCGGCAGCTTCGTATTCGGTGGTGAGGGCGTCTCCGTCGGCGCCTCGGGCGCGATCTTCGGGATGTTCGGCGTGATCGCGGCCGCGAGCTACATCCACAAGCCGGTGGACCGCTACGCGCGGGCCATCGCGATGCAGATCGGCGTGCTGATCCTGATCAACCTCGCGTTCGGCTTCGCGTCCGGTGGGGTCATCGACAACGCTGCCCACATCGGTGGTCTGCTCGGCGGGCTGTGGCTGGGCACGGTGATCCCACCGAGCCGCGTGCCGACGCTGTCGTCGTGGTGGCGCCGCGCCGGCCCGAACGGCACCATGGACCGTGTGGCCCGTCCGCCCGCCGTGGTCCCGGTCCTCGCGGTGGGCGTGCTGGCGGGCGCCGTCGTGGTCGGCCTGATGTACGGCACGGCCTCGCGCGAAGCGGATACGCCAGCGCTGGACCTGCCGGCGATCGTGTCGCCGGCGTCGATCATCGTGTCGCCGCCAGGCTGACGTGTTCGCGACGCTCCTCGGCGGCCTGCCCCGGCCTCCGCTCGGGAAGGCGGCGAAGTCGGCGGAACTCGTCGCGGCGGCCATCGCGGCGCAATCGGAGGCCGGGCTGGAGCCGCTGGTCGACGGCGGGCTGTGGGGCGATGACGATGCGGGCACGGTCGTCGAACGCTGGCGCGCCACGGCGGCGCTGACAGATCGGGCGGTCAAGGCGGTCGTCACGGGTCCCTTCAGCTCGGGGTCCGCCGCCGGCTCCCTCAACGCAATGCTCCATGAGCTTTCTGCGGCGGGTTGCCCCATGGTCGAGGTCCACGAACCGGCGGCGGTGACGCTCGGCGACGATGCCTTGGCACGCGAACGCTTCGTCGCGACGCAGCGCCAGCTGCTCGACGGGATCGAACCGACAGGGCTGCATGTCTGCCTGGCGATCACGGGGGGAAACGCCGACGGCGCGGGTATCGAAACCCTCCTTGCGGCGCCGTACGCAAGCCTGGCCCTCGATCTGGTCCGTGGCCCCGACAACTGGCGGCTGGCCGCCGCCGCGCCGCGCGCCAGCGGCATCGTGTGCGGTGGCATGACCGCCGACGAGACCGGTGACGAGAGCGTCGAGATCCTGATCTACGCGCTCAACTACGCCGCCTCCACGGGCGGGCGCGGTGCCGCGCGCGTCGGCATCGCAACCGCGGGCAGCCTTGCCGACATTCCGTGGGACGTCGCCGAGCGGCGGATGCGCCGCCTCGGCGAAGCGGTCCGTCTCGCCGAAGCGAGCCCGGACGAACGTGCTGCCGCCGTGGACCCACGCGCGATCAGCATCCGGGGCGCGGCCCTGGGCCGATCCGGGGTCCGTCGGGCGGGCCGGCGACCGGAAAGTACCTCCTGACGGCCGGCGCCGCGAGAGGTGCTATCCTCCGCGCGCAATCCGTCCGGAGGAGGGGCTTCATGACCCGCGCGCCACGCCTGTTCAGCCTGGCTGCCATCGCCGTCCTTGCCGTTGCGGCGTGCGGCGGATCCGCTGCCAGCACGTCGCCCAGCGAGGCGCCAGCTGCATCAGAGGCACCTGCCCCCGTCTCGGAGGCGCCCGCCTCGGTCGCACCGGCCAGCGAGGCCCCCGCCTCGCAGGCCTCCGGTCCGGATGTCGGTGCGGCGGCCCAGGCGCTCGACGACGTCCAGAAGTACGCCCTCGACCTCACGGTCTCCGGACTCATGCAGACCGCCGAGGGTGAGAGCGGCATCACGATGAGCGGCGTGGTCGACCGGGCGAGCGAGGCGTACCAATTCGAAATGTCGGGCGTGGCCGGCTTCGAGGCCCTCGGCGGATCGGCGATCAGCTTCATCCTGATCGGAGACGACGCCTGGATCAGCACGGGCGACGGCAACTACATCCCGACCCCGGGCGGGGCGACCATGTTCTCGCAGTTCACCGAGGGACTCGCGCCCCAGACGTTGCTCGGCATGGTGCCGCCCTCGGCCCTCCAGGGCATGACTCCGGCCGGCACCGAGGAGAAGAACGGCGTCGCCACAACCCACTACCGCGTCACCGGAGCGGATTCTCCCGGGGTCGCCGAAGGCCTCGGGGCCGATGCCGCGATCGACGTGTGGATCGCCGACGAGGGCGACTACATGGTCGCGATGGTGATGAACGGCACGATGGACGTGAGTGGCACGGCGACCCCGATCCAGATGTCGATGGACATCAGCCGCATCAACGACGAATCGATCGAGATCGAGGCCCCAAGTTGACCCTTTCGGGCCGCTGAGTCGCCACCGACTCACCGCGGAGTCGAACGCGCGTAACGAGCGATCGATGGGACGTGCCGTGGCGATATGCGTCCCCAGGTCGGCATGGCTGTCGCTGAACTGAGTCGGACTTGACTCACACAGCTCGTGCGGAGAGCCGGCCTGCCGCATGGGCATAGTTTTCGTAGCGGCTTCGCGACCTCCTGCCGTCGATTCTCGACGGCCTGAGCCAGCGCTGTCCTCGTCCGGCAGGATCAATCATCGCCAGGCAGCGGCTCGGTGGGGCGGGGCCCGGCTGTTCGATCCATCGGCCGATCTGGGCCGAGCGGCCGGGAAAGGACAATTCGAGGAGCGTTCGATTGGTACGCAGGCGCGCCTCGACCTCGGCGCTGTCGAGCAGCAGCAGGGCCACGACGGTTCGAACCGGTCGCCACCCGAAGCGGCGTGCGGCCACCCACGCTTCGCGCTCGTACCAGCTTGTGGCTCGCTGGATCGCGCCGATATCGAGGATGTCGGTCTTGCACTCGTTGACGAGGAGCGAGCGGTCCATCGCACGGTACCCGAGCACGTCGATCCAGCCGCGGTAGTGGCCGCTGCCCACCTCCACCTCATGGCGAACGTCCCATCCCAGCCCCGTTAGTCTCCGACCGACGTAGCCGCATGTCCAAGCGTGAACAAGATCGGCCTGCAATCGCTCGCCGTGCACGACCGGCAGATCGGCGCGAAGGTCCGCACGGATGCCGAGAGCAGCGAACATTCGCTGGGTTGAATCGATCGTCACGGCCGTCGGCTCACCGCGTTCGAATCGAGACACGAGCGACTGCGATATGCCCGCTTGCCTTGCGAGGCGCCGTTGGGACCATCCGAGGATCGTCCGCGCCGCGATGACAGCTCGAACGATTGTCTCGGCGAGATCTCCTGCGATGGTTGACACGCCTGCTTTGTATCCGACGGGTCTGCACCGGCCGTTAATCGAGTCACGTGCCATGCACTCCGGCCATGAACCTGCCGAGGTTGTATCGGAACGGACATTCGGATGCCCTCCACCGTCGACCACACGCAAGCACGCGGCTCAATTGAGTCGGTCGCGACTCGCTCGCAACGGGGGGCGCGGCGCGCCTCGTGCGTTTGCCGCTTGATTCGGGCACGCGGCGGTGCCACCATCGAGCCTCACCTCACCAGACCGCATTACCACGCGGCTCCTGTCACAACTGCAGCTCCTCGACGCCAGCAGCCGGTCCGCTTCCCGATTCGGAAGGAGGTTCTGCCCGTGGCCGAACACATCTCGTTGACGGTGAATGGTTCTCCACGGGAGCTGGACGTCGAGCCCAGACGGCTCCTCGTCCAGGCCATCCGCGAGGACTTCGGGCTGACCGGGACCCATGTCGGTTGCGACACCAGCCAGTGCGGCGCGTGCACGGTCCACCTCGACGGCAAGGCCGTCAAGTCGTGCACCGTGCTGGCGGTCCAGGCCGATGGCTCCGACGTCACGACGATCGAGGCGCTGGCCCAGGACGGCCAGCTCCACCCGATCCAGAACGCCTTCTGGGAGAAGCACGGCCTGCAGTGCGGCTTCTGTACGCCCGGCATGATCATGGCCGCCGCCGACCTCCTCGAACGGGATGACGATCCGACCGACGCCGAGATCCGCCACGCGATCGAAGGCAACTTCTGCCGGTGCACCGGCTACCAGAACATCGTCGCCGCCATCCGGGAGGCCGCCGCGGTCATGCGCGAAGGCAGCTCGGCGCCGACGCCGGTCGCGTAGGGAGACAGAGATGGCAATCGAAGCTCCCGGACCCCTCGGCCAGCGGATCAAGCGGGTCGAAGATCCGAAGTTCATCACCGGCAAGGGCCGCTACCTCGACGACATCCAGCTGCAGGGCATGGTCCACCTGGCCATCCTGCGCAGCCCGTACGCGCACGCGAACATCCGCTCCATCGATACCTCCCGGGCGAAGGAGATGCCTGGCGTCATCGCGGTGTTCACCGGCGAGGACATCCCGTACAACCCGCTGCCGTTTGCCTGGCCGGCGGGCGGGTCAGCGGGCCTCCAGAACAACGTCAACATGCCCAACGTCCTGGCCAAGGACAGCGTGAAGTGGACCGGGGAGGGCGTCGCGGCGGTTGTCGCGGACACCCCGGGCCACGCCCAGGACGCGCTCGAGGTGATCGATGTCGACTACGAGCCGCTGCCCGCGGTCGTCGACGTCGAGAAGGCGATGGAGCCCGGCGCGCCGCAGCTCCACGAGAACGCCCCGAACAACATCGTGTTCGAATGGAGCGTCGGCGACAAGGACGGCACCGACCAGGCGTTCGCGAACGCCGAGGTGACGGTCCGCCAGCGCATCGTCAACCACCGCCTGATCCCGAACGCGATGGAGGCGCGCGGCGACATCGGCTGGTACAACCCCGGCACCGACGAGTACACGGTCTGGATGTCGAGCCAGACGCCGCACATCCAGCGCCTGCTGCTGACCGCATTCGTCACCGGCATCCCCGAGCACAAGGTCCGGACCATCTCGCCGGACGTCGGCGGGGCCTTCGGCTCAAAGATCTTCTGCTATGCCGACATGGCGCTGGTCATGTTCGCCAGCAAACAGATCGGCGGGCTCCCGGTGAAATGGGTCGAGGGCCGTCGCGAGAACTACCAGGCCACGATCCACGGCCGCGACCACGTCACCTACCTCGAGATCGCCGGCAAGCGCGATGGCGAGGTGACCGGGCTGCGGGTCAAGACCTATGCCAACCTCGGTGGCCGCCTGTCGACCATCGGTCCGGGCATCCCGACAACGCTCTATGGTCGCGTCCTGTCCGGCTGCTACAAGATCCCGAACGTCTACTGCGAGGTGACCGGGGTCTACACGAACACCACGTTCGTGGACGCGTATCGCGGCGCAGGCCGCCCCGAGGCGACCTACGTTGTCGAACGCGCCATGGACCTCTTCGCCAACGAGATCGGCATGGACCGTGCGGCGATCCGCCGCAGGAACTTCATCCCCCCGGATGCCTTCCCGTATGACAATCCGTCCGGCCTCCTGACCGCCAGCGGTGGCGCCAAGCTGTACGTCGACTCGGGCAACTACGAGCCGGCGCTCAACAAGGCGCTCGTGGCCGTCGGCTACGACCAGATCGAGGCGAAGAAGGCCGAAGCCAAGTCGCGCGGCAAGCTGCTCGGGATCGGCCTCTCCACGTACATCGAGGTGTGCGGCGTCGCGCCCTCGAAGTGGATCGGCGCCGTCGGCGAGGGCTGGGGCGCCGCGATGTGGGAATCGGCCAACATCCGCGTCCACCTGACCGGCAAGACGGTCGTGACGATGGGCACACAGTCCCACGGACAGGGCCACGAGACGACCTACGCCCAGATCATCTCGCAGGAGCTGGGCATCCCGATGGAGGACATCGTCGTCCAGCACTCCGACACACAGGGCACGCCGTTCGGCTATGGCACGTACGGCAGCCGGACGTCGAACGTGGGCAGCACCGCGGCGATCAAGGCCGCCGGCAAGATCCGCGACAAGGCCCGGCGCTACGCGGCCCACATGCTGGAGGCGTCGCCGGACGACATCGAAGTGGTCGGCAGCGAGTACCGCGTGAAGGGTTCGCCCGACCAGAAGAAGACGCTCCAGGAGATCGCGTTCGCGCTCGACCTCGCGTTCGACGCCCCCGAAGGCATGGAACCGTACCTCGACGAGACCGCCTACCACGACACGCCGAACTGCACGTTCCCGTTCGGGACGCACATCGCCGTCGTCGAGATCGACGAGGAGACCGGCAAGGTCGACCTTGTGCGCTATCTCGCGGTCGATGACGTCGGCAAGAAGATCAACCCCATGATCGTCGACGGCCAGCTCCATGGTGGCATCGCCCAGGGCGTCGGCCAGGCGCTCTGGGAGCAGGCCGTCTACAGCGACGACGGTCAGCTCCTCAGCGGCTCGATGCTCGACTACGCGCTGCCGCGGGCGTCCTGGTTCCCGAACATCGAGCTCGACGAGACGGTGACGCCGTCGCCGGTCAACCCGATCGGTGTCAAGGGCGTCGGCGAGGCCGGTGCGATCGCGAGCACCGCAGCGGTCGCCAACGCCGTCAATGACGCGCTTGGGCCGCTCGGCATCAAACACCTCGACATGCCGTACACGTCGCAGTCGGTTTGGGCCGCGATCCAGGCCGCGAAGGGAGGCCAGGCATGATCCCGGCCGAATTCAGCTACGTCCGGCCGACCTCGGTCGAGGAGGCGGCACAGGCCGCCGGCCAGCCCGGCGCCAAGGTGATCGCCGGCGGCCAGAGCCTGCTGCCGCTCATGAAGCTGCGCCTGGCCCGGCCGTCGACCATCGTCGACATCGGCCGCATTCCGGGCCTCAGCGGCACGCGCTACCTGCCCGACGGTGGCGTCGAGATGGGCGCGCTCACGACGTACGCCCAGGTCATCGCCGAGACGCAGCTCGAGTGGACCCGCGAGGCGCTGTCCAACGTCGGCGACGTGCAGGTGCGCAACCGGGGCACCCTCGGGGGATCGATTGCCCACGCCGATCCGGCGTCCGATGCGCCGGCGATCGCGCTCGCGCTCGACTACTCGGCCGTGCTCCGCTCGCCGCGAGGCGAACGGGTGGTGCCGCTCGACGGCTTCTTCACCGGGCCGTTCACGACGACTGCAGCCGACGACGAGATCCTCGTCGCCCTGCGGCGTCCGCCGTTGCCGGACGGAGTGGGCGGCGCCTACGAGAAGCTGGCCCAACCGGCGTCCGGCTATGCGATGGTCGGCGTTGCCGTGGTCCTCGGCCGCAGCGGCGCGACCATCAGCCATGCACGCGTCGCGTTGACCGGCGTCGGCGAACATCCGTATCGGGCGAAGGCCGTGGAGGATGCCCTGGTCGGCTCGGACGGCTCTGCCGGGGCGATCGTGGCGGCGGCGGCGCACGCCACCGACGGCGTGACCGTCAATTCGGACATCCACGCGAATGCCGCGTATCGTTCGGCCATGGCCGTCGTCCACACCCGTCGCGCGATCGAGACCGCACTCGGCCGCAGCGCCTGATCGAACGAACGGGAACGGGTGCGCGTCGAACGGGTCACCCCGGGTCGTCGCGCGCCCGCGCGCCTGGTCGGCGCGGTCCTTGCCCGTGACCTGAAGGTCGCCGACGGACGCTGGACGAAGGGCCGGCGCCTCTCCGAAGACGATCTCGTGCAACTTGCCGACGCCGAGTTCGGCGATCCGATCAGCGTGCTCGTCCTGGAGGCGGGTGAGCTGCACGAGGACGACGCCGCGGCGCGCCTCGCGGATGCTGTCGCCGGACGGGGCCTCACGCGGCGAGGTCCCTCGCAGAGCCGGATCGACCTGCTCGCCGCGCACCCGGGCGTGCTCAACGTCGACGTGGCGAACCTCGAACGGATCAACCGGATCGACCCGCTCGAGGTGTTCACCGGTTTCGACGGCCAGATCGTCGAGACGGGCGACCTCGTGGCGAGCGTCAAGGTGGCGCCGCACGTGGTTCCCGGCGTCACCGTGGAGCAGGGCGCCCGGATCGCCGGCTTCGGCAGCACGCCGATCGTGTGGGTGGCGCCCTTCGTCCGGTCCACGGTCGGGGTCGTCGTCAAGCAGTCCGTCCACGGCGTGGCGAAGGAGCGCTTCGAGGCGAGCGTCACGGCGAAGGTCGAGGGCCTGGGATCGCAGGTCGCGTCGATCCGCTACGTCGAGGACGATCCCGACCTCGTCGAACGCGCCCTCCACCCGTACGTCGCCGGACGCGAGCTCGTGGACCTCGTCCTGACCGCCGGCGCGGCCAGCACGGATCCGGCGGACGCGTTCTTCATCGCCATCGAGCGACTCGGCGGGCGGCTCGTCCGGCGCGGCGTGCCGGCACATCCGGGTTCGATGCTCTGGCTGGCACGCGTCGGCACGGTGCCGATCCTCGGCCTGCCGACCTGCGGCGCCTATTCGAAGGCGACGGCCGCCGACCTGCTGCTGCCCAGGCTGCTGAGCGGCGAGCCGCCATCGGAGAAGACGGTGGCGCGGCTGGGCCACGGCGGGTTGCTCACGCGTGACCAGCGTTTCCGGTTCCCGCCCTACGCGCGGGAGCTCGACGCGCCGGACGGCTAGCGGAACCGGGGACAGACCATCCTCCGCTTGGTCGGGCGACGGCGGTTCGTGCCGTCCCTGCTGCTGACGCCCAATTTCCGGTCGTTCTGGATCGGCGAGACGATCTCGGTCGTCGGCGACCAGCTCACCCTTCTCGCGATGCCGCTCGTCGCGATCCTCGTGCTCGACGCGGACGCCCGCGACATGGGCACCCTGACGGCGGTCTCGCTGCTGCCGCACCTGCTGTTCTCGCTACCCGCGGGCGTCTGGCTGGAGCGGGTCCAGGTCCGCAAGCGGGTGATGATCGCGGTCGACCTCCTCCGGGCGGCGCTCCTCGCGAGCGTGCCGGCCGCCTACGTCGCGGGCGTGCTGTCGATGCCGCAGCTCTATGTGGTCGGGTTCCTCACGGGGTCACTCAGCGTCCTGTTCGACCTGTCGTGGTCGACTGTGTTCGTCGCGATCGCCCCGCGCGAGCTGTACGTCCAGGGCAGCTCACTGCTGAACGGCAGCCGGTCGCTCGCCTACGTGATCGGACCGCCGCTCGGTGGCGGGCTCGTGCAGCTGCTGACGGCGCCGATCGCGCTCGCCGCCGACGCGGTCTCGTTCATCGTGTCGGCGTTGTTCCTGACGCGGGTCAAGGCCAACGAGGCGCCACTGGAGCCCGATCCGACCAGCATTCGCGCACGATTCGCGGCAGGTCTGCGGTTCGCGGCGTTCGACCCGATCATCCGGCCGACGCTCCTCGCCGCGGCGACGATCAACTTCTTCAACTTCGCGTTCGCAGCCCTGTTCGTGCTGTATGCGACGCGCTATCTCGGGGTGTCGCCCGGCACGCTCGGCCTGGCGCTCGGCGTCGGGGCGATCGGCGGGCTGATCGGGGCGGTCGTCGCGGGTCCGATCGGTCGGAGGATCGGCGTCGGGCCGGCATACGCGCTGGGGTGCGTCCTGTTCCCGGCGCCCCTGATCCTGATCCCGCTGGTGTCCGGTCCGCCGGAGGTGATCTTCGGGGCCTTGCTGCTCTCCGAATTCGGTGCCGGGCTCGGCGTGATGATCCTCGACGTCAACGCGGGCTCGATCATCCTGGCCCGAACGCCCGACCGCATCCGTGCCCGCGCGACCGGCGCGTTCCGGACGTTGAACTACGGGATCCGGCCCATCGGCGCGTTCCTTGGCGGCATCCTCGGGACGGCAATCGGCGTCCAGGAGACGCTGGTCATCGTGACGGTCGCACCCCTGCTCGGAGTGCTCTGGCTCATCGGGTCGCCGATCATTCGCCAGCGCGCCTTGCCCGAACCGGCCGAGTGACACCACCCCTGAGCGACCATCCTGTGTCACCGCAGACTCACTCGGCCGATAGCCGTGCAGGGCTGCCTCGCGAAATCGACAGATCCTGTCGAAATCGGGTACGAGCCGAGCGTGGCTGTGTCGAATCTGAGTCAGTGGTGAGACGGCCAGGCAGCTGGCCGCGCACCCGACCCGCCGCGACCCATCGGCCACCGCGTCCCGGGCCGTGTAGCATCCGCGCGTGAGTGACGTCCAGACCGATCGCGCGAGCCGGCCCGCCGGGACCCAGTCGATCGAGGCCATCCAGGACGACTTCCGCGGTCGCAACTACATCACCGACCGCTCCCTGGCGACGGCCGTCTTCCTTGCCCTCGAACTGGGACGGCCCCTCCTCCTCGAAGGCGAAGCCGGTGTCGGCAAAACGGAGCTCGCCAAGGTCCTGGCGGCGTCCCTGGGCGCTCGCCTGATCCGCCTCCAGTGCTACGAAGGGCTCGACGTCAACACCGCGGTCTACGAGTGGAACTACCCGCGCCAGATGCTCGAGATCCGGCTGCTCGAGGCGCGCGGCGAGGCGGAGCACGCCAGTGCGCACGACATCTTCGGCCCCGATTTCCTGATCCGCCGCCCGCTCCTGCAGGCCCTCGAAGCGACCGACGGCGTCGCCCCGGTCCTGCTCATCGACGAGATCGACCGCGCCGACGAGGAGTTCGAGGCTTACCTGCTCGAAATCCTGTCCGACTTCCAGGTCACGGTTCCGGAGATCGGCACCATCACCGCGGTCCGGCCGCCGCGCGTGATCCTCACCTCGAACCGCACACGCGAGGTGCACGACGCCCTCAAGCGCCGCTGCCTGTACCACTGGATCGACTTCCCGAGCGCCCAGAAAGAGTTCGAGATCGTGCTGGCCCGCGTGCCGGCCGCCCCCGAGCGCCTGGCCCGCGAGGTCGTCGCCTTCGTCCACCGGCTGCGCGAGGCCGATCTCACCAAGGTGCCCGGTATCGCCGAGACGCTCGACTGGGCGGCGGCGCTGTTGAGCCTCGGCGCTCGCGAGCTCGCGCCGGACCTCGTCGACGAGACGCTCGGCGTCGTCCTCAAGTACGAGGAGGACATCCGCCAGGTCCGCGGCGACGTCGCCCGGCAGTACCTCGCCGAGGCGGCCGCGCGAGGCTGAAGCAGGCGAGGAGAGGCGCCGTGCAGGAGGATCCCGCGATCGCCCGGGCCCCATGGGGTGACACCGTCGACGGCCGCCGGCTGCTCGGCGAGGCGGTGGGCTTCGGACGCGCGCTGCGAGCCGCCGGATTGAGCGTCGACCTCGGGGCGGCCGTGGACTACGCCCGCAGCCTGACCCTGGTCGAGGTGGGGGATCGCGAGCAGGTGCGCGCCGCCGGCGAGGCGATCTTCGTGCGCCGCCGCGACGACCGCCTCGTCTACAACGCCGTGTTCGACCGCTGGTGGCGGCAGCGGCGCCGCCGACACGCGGGCGAGTTCCAGCCCCCGGCGCTCCCCACCGACCAAGGCACGGACGAGGAGGGCGAGGGCGACGGGCTGCCGCTCCCCGGCGACGAGAGCCGCCAGGGCAGCGCCGAGGAAGGCGGCATCCCCATCCCCACCCGAACCGAGGACGTCCCCGACGATAGCGCTCCGATCGAGGGGGTCGTCATCTCGCCGGACGCCTACAGCCAGGGCGAGGTGCTGCGCCACCGCGACTTCGACCGGATGACGCCGGGCGAGCTGCGCGACGCCGAACGGCTCATCGACATGCTCGAACCGCGTCTCGAGCAACGGCGGACCCGCCGCTACGAGCTCCATTCGCACGGCCGCCGCCTTGCGCCGCGGGCGATGTTCCGGCGCAACCTGGGCACCGGCGGCCAGCTGCTCAACTGGGTCTGGCGCCGGCCCGTCCACGAGCCACGCTCACTGGTGGTCATTTGCGACATCTCGGGCTCGATGGAGCGCCATTCGCGGCTGCTGCTCCGGTTCGTCCAGGCGCTGTCCGCATCGCACGCGGTCAAGACCGAGGCGTTCGTGTTCGGAACGCGCCTGACCCGCGTGACGCGGCTGCTCCACGACCGCGACCGGGACCGGGCGCTTGCCCGTGTCGCCGACGCGGTCAACGACTGGGCGGGCGGCACGCGGATCGGCGAATCGTTCCGCGAGTTCAACCAGCGCTGGGCGCGGCGGACGCTGCGAACCTCGGGCGTGGCGATCGTGATCTCGGACGGCTGGGACCGCGGCGACCCCGCGCTCGTCGCCGCCGAGACGGCCCGCCTGCGGCGCAACTGCCACCGGCTCATCTGGCTCAACCCGCTCGCCGGCACGCCCGGCTACCAGCCGCTCGCCGGTGGGATGCGGGCGGCGTTCCCATACATCGATGACTTCCTCGCCGCTGGAACCATCGCCAGCCTCGAGCGCCTCGGTGAGATCCTGGCCGGCGTCCGGGCAGGCGACACGCGACGGGGCAGCGAGGCGGCGGCGCACGCCGCGGTCCCGTCCACGCGCGATTTGAGCGCGCTCACGCCACCAGCGGCGTTCCCGGGACCTGCCCGCGATCCACGGACGGCGCGCCCGCTCACGAACTAGGGCACGATGATGGCGACCGAGCCCGGAGGACGACCCGATGCGCGAACTGCTCGAAACCCTCGACACCTGGCGGGCCGATCCCGGCTCGCGGCCCGCGATCGGTCGTGCGGTCGTCGTTCGCACGTTCGGGTCGGCACCGCGGCCGGAGGGTGCCGTGCTCCTCTACGCCGATGACGGGCGGATTGCCGGGTCGGTCAGCGGCGGCTGCGTCGAGGGGGCCGCGGCCGAGGAGATCGACCGCGCACGATCGACCGGTCGCGAACGGGTCATCCGCTACGGCATCAGCGACGAGCAGGCGTGGGACGTGGGTCTCGCCTGCGGCGGCACGATCGACGTCCTCGTCCAGCCGCAGGTCCCGGCGCCGGTGCTCGAGGCCGCGCGAGCCTCGCTCGGGGCAGGCGGCCGGGGTGCGGCCGTCGTCACGCCACTCCCCGGGGACTCGCCGCCGGCCGACTTCGGGGCGCACGAACCCGGTGAGGGCGCCACGCCCGAACCCGAGCTGATCGTCCACGAGGACGGCCGCCTCGACGGCACCATTGGACGGCCGGAGATGGACGCCGCGCTCGTCGAGGGTGCGCTCGAAGCCCTTCGGCGCGGGACCTCCCGCACGCTCGACATCGGTGAGCGCTCCTACTTCGTCGAAGCGTTCCCGGTCCGGCCCCGTCTCGTCGTCGTCGGTGCGGTCGAGGTTGCGCGGTCGCTCGTCCGCCTCGCGGCCGAGCTCGGCTACGAAACGGTGGTGGTCGACGGGCGGGCGTCATTTGCCACGAAGGAACGATTCCCGGACGTGGACCAACTCGTCGTCGGCTGGCCGGACGAGATCGCCGACGAGATCGGCCTCGGCCAGAACGACGCGGTCGCCGTCCTGACCCACGATGTCAAGTTCGACGAGCCGGCGATCGTCGAATCGCTTCGGCGTCACTGCCGCTACGTGGGCGCGGTCGGCTCACGGAAGACCCAGGCCGACCGGCGCGCGCGGCTGCGCGACGCCGGCGTGACCGACGATGCGCTGGCGGATCTGCGCGGCCCCATCGGGCTCGATCTCGGAGGGCGAAACCCGGCCGAGACCGCGCTCGCGATCCTCGCCGAGATCGTCGCCGAGCGATATGGCGGCTCCGGCCGGCCCATGCGCGACCTCGCTGCGGAACATCGG
>DASTYU010000034.1:0-3800 GCA_035764655.1 Candidatus Limnocylindrales bacterium | reverse complement strand
CGCCTGGTAGCGATCCCGGCGCGCCGCCGGCAGCTCGGGCAGCTCCTCGCGCAACCGATCGAGCCACGCGGGATCGAGATGGAGGGGCGGCAGGTCGGGTTCCGGGAAGTAGCGGTAGTCGTCGGATGTCTCCTTGACGCGCATCCGGTAGGTCTCGCCGCGGTCCTCGTGCCAGCCCCGCGTCTCCTGGACGAGCGGCTCGCCGGCGTCGAGCGCCGCAGCCTGCCGGTCGATCTCGTGGGCGATCGCTCGCTCGACCGACCGGAACGAGTTCATGTTCTTGATCTCGACGCGCGTCCCGAGCGCTTCGTCGCCGCGCGGACGCAGGGACACGTTCGCCTCGACGCGCATCTGGCCGCGCTCCATGTCCGCGTCCGACGCGCCGATCGAGCGCAGCAGCAGCTGAAGCTCCTCCGCGTAGCGCCGGGCCTGCTCGGCGGTCCGCACGTCCGGATCGGTGACGATCTCCATCAACGGCGCGCCGGACCTGTTGAAGTCGACGAGGCTCACCTTCGACCCATCGGCACCGGTCGCATGGACGAGTTTCGCCGTGTCCTCCTCGAGGTGCGCACGCGTGATCCCGACGGTGAATGGACCCTCGCTGGTCGCCAGCGTCAGCGAGCCGTGGGACGCGAGCGGCAGGTCGTACTGGCTGATCTGGTAACCCTTCGGCAGGTCCGGGTAAAAGTAGTTCTTGCGATCCCAGCGGGTCGCGCCGGGAATCTCCGCCCCGATGGCCATGCCGGCGAGGAGGACGTGCTCGACAGCCCGTCGATTGATCACGGGCAGCGCGCCCGGCAACCCGAGACAGACGGGACACACGTGCGTGTTCGGCGCCGCGCCGTCGTAGTCCATAGAGCATGCACAGAACATCTTCGACACCGTGCGCAGCTGGCAGTGGATTTCGATGCCGATGACCGCCTCGTAGCGCTCGAGCGCAGACGTCCCGGCCTCCTCCGAGACGGCGCTCACAGCGCCGCCTCGGCGCTGGCGACCAGGAACAGCCCGTACATCGCGAGGACGAGCCAGCCGACGGCGACCACCAGGTTGCGCGCGGCGCGCCGCAGGCGGGCGCGTTCGGCAAGCGGCCGGGTCGCCTCCACCGCCGTCCGCGTCGAGTCCCCGGCGTGGACCAATGGCGCCACCACGAGACGGGCGTGCGCATGGCCGCGCCACGTGCCGATCGCGGCGACGAGGAGCCCGCTCAGCAGCAGCACCGTTTCCATGCGTTGCAGTGTGCCAGACACCGCCCACGGCGCGGCGTCGTCCCCCGTAGACCACGAACCTGAGCGTGTAACCGCTCTCTTGACAACGGGTGGAAGATGGCCGTGTTACGCGTGAGAGCGCTCTCACGAATGCCCACGATCCGGAGCACGACGCACGAGGGGCTGACGGACACGATGGCGCAGACCAGCAGCCGACACCCGCGTCCCGGCGCGACCCTGGAAGAGGTCGCCCTGGCCGCCGGCGTCTCGCGAGCGACTGTCTCACGCGTCGTCAACGGCTCACCCAAGGTCAGCCAGGACGTCCGACGCAACGTCGAACGCGAGATCGCGCGGCTCGGGTACGTTCCCAACCGCGCCGCACGCAGCCTCGTAACTCGTCGCAGCGATTCGGTCGGCGTCGTCATCACCGAGCCCACCACGCGCCTGTTCGTCGATCCCTTCTTCCCGCGCCTCCTGCGCGGCATCAGCGGCGAGCTGGGGGCCCGAGACCGTCAGCTCGTCCTGCTGATGCCCGAAACGGGTCGCGACGCAGCGCGCGCCGAGGCGTTCCTCAGCGGGGGCCATGTCGACGGCGTCCTGCTCGTGTCGCTCCACGGCGACAATCCCCTGCCGACCCGCCTCACCGAGCGCGGCATCCCGATCGTCGTCGGCGGCCGGCCGCTGCGTGATGCGTCCGTCAGTTTCGTGGACATCGACAATCGCGGCGGGGCGCGCGCCGCGGTCGCCCACCTGGCCGGCAACGGTCGGCGTGTCATCGCCACGATCGCCGGGCCTACGGACATGGGCGCGGGCGTCGACCGCCTTGCCGGCTATCGCGACGGGCTCGAGGAGGCCGGGCTGCCCGCCGGCCGTGACCTCGAGTCCGTGGCGGACTTCAGCCACGACGGCGGGCTGCAGGCCATGCGCAGCCTGCTCGCCGAGCGACCCGATATCGACGCGGTGTTCGTCGCGTCCGACCTCATGGCGGCAGGCGCGCTGCAGGCGCTGCGCGATGCCGGCCGCCGCATTCCCGACGACGTGGCTGTCGTCGGCTTCGACGACTCGCCGCTGGCGGCCACGACCCAGCCGCCCCTCAGCAGCGTGCGCCAGCCGATCGAAGAGATGGGCCGCGAGATGGTCCGGTTGCTCGTCGAGGCGATCGAGCGATCTGATCCAGTCCCCCGCCACGTCGTGCTCGGAACCGAGCTCGTGCGACGGGCATCCAGCACGGGAGGTGGGGCTGCCTGAACGACACGGAGGGTACGCGTCCGGAACGATCACGCCCCTGGAGCGGGCAGCAAGGAGGAGTTACGTCGTGAGTCACATCGGTCGGCCTCGGCGCCGCGTGGCGGCGGTCCTGGTCGTCTTCGGCTTGCTCGTCAGCGCGTGCAGTGGATCTGCCGCGACATCAACCCCGGCCGACTCGGCAGCACCGGCCGCCTCGGAGGCCCCAGCTTCCGCCGCTCCGACGACCAGCGGCGAAGCCGCGGAGATCGAGTGGTACGTCGGCCTCGGCACCGGTGAGAACGAGGAGCAGATCCCGGCCGAGGAGGCCGTGGTTGCCGCGTTCAACGAAGCGAACCCGAACATCCACCTGACCCTGACGGTCGTCGACAACACGGAAGCGGCCGACACGCTCGCCACGCGCATCGCCGCGGGCGACTCGCCCGACATCATCGGGCCCATCGGCATCCGCGGCCTGCAGTCGTTCGGCGATCAGCTGCTCGACATCGGGCCGTTCATCGAGAGCTCCGGAGTCGACCTGTCGGGCATCGACCAGGCCCTCATCGACGTCTACAACGTGAACGGCAAGCAGATCGGCATCCCGATGGCCGTCTACTCGTCGTTCTTCTACTACAACAAGTCCCTCTTCGACGAAGCCGAGCTGGCGTACCCGCCGCACGAGGTCGGGGCGCAGTACGAGGGCAAGGAGTGGAACTGGGCCACCGTCCGCGACCTGGCCATGAAGCTGACCGTCGACGACAACGGCAACGACGCGACGAGTGCCGACTTCGATCCCTCCAAGATCGTCCAGTACGGTCTCGACGCGCAGTTCACCGAGCACGACGCCCGGGCCTGGGGAACCATTTTCGGCGGCTCCGGCTCCGCGGTCGCGGACGACGGCAAGACGGCCCAGTGGCCGGACAACTGGCGGCAGGGCCTGAAGTTCTACTACGACGGGATCTGGAAGGATCACTTCATCCCGCCGAAGCCCGCGGTCGACGGCATGGCCGGTGGCAACACGTTCCAGTCCGGCCAGATCGCGATGGATGTCGTCCACCTCTGGTACACCTGCTGCGTCTACCCGACCGAAGGCGCCAAGCCCGTCACCGACTGGGACATCGCGGTTCTGCCGACCCAGGCCGATGGCAAGGTCGTGTCCAAGCTGCACGCCGACACGATTGGCATCCTCGCCAGCTCGAAGCATCCGGACGAGGCGTTCGAGGTCCTCAGCTACCTCGCCGCATCGCCCGAGCTGACCCAGATCTGGGGAGCCATGCCGGCCCGTGCCAGCCAGCAGGACGCGTTCTTCGAGGGACTGACGAAGACCTTCGCCCCGCTCGTCATCGACTGGCAGGTCGCGAAGGACATGCT
>DASTYU010000033.1:0-4101 GCA_035764655.1 Candidatus Limnocylindrales bacterium | reverse complement strand
GTCGGAGAGCACACGGGTCCGGTCGCGGTAGGCAAGCAGCAGGCTGTCCCACATCGGCAGGAGCCGCGGCGGAGCAGGAACGTCCTCCGGGGGCCTCGGGGCCTCGGCCAGGTCGAGCAGCGCCCGACCGGCTTCGTCGGTGAAGCGGACCAGCGCACCCTCTGCCTCGAGCGTGGCAATCGCCGTCCGGAAGTCCCCGGCCGACACGCCGCTCCACGCCGACAGGTCGGCCGCCGTTGCGGGACCGAAGGCGGCGAGATAGCGGCGCGCGGTGTGCAGCCGCCCCGCTTCGACCGGCACGGCGCCACCGTCGTCGAGCGACGGGTCGCCGAACCAGGCGCTCGCGGTGGTGATCAGCGGTCGCCGCGTGAAGGACCATGGCCCGTCCTCCGGCACGTGGACCATCGGCAGATGGCGGCGGACCCACCACCATACGGGTGTCTCGAGGCTCGCGGTTCCGGACCGGCCCGCGAGATAGTCGCGAAGCTCGGCGCTCCGCCGTGGAGTTGCGGCGAACGCTGCCGCGGCCGCGGCGAGCTGGCGCACGTTGTCCGGCCGCGGCGTGCCCCGTCGCAGGGCACCGGTCTCGCGGTACATCGGCAGCAGCGCGGCCAGGAGCGGAGGGTAATCAGCGGCGCTGACCGCGTGCAGCGTGATCCGCATGAGCGACGCCTTGACCGCCTGCCGGTCGACGAACGCCCGGTGCAGGGCTGCCGGCTCGAAGTTGGCCAGCCGAGTCCACAGCGCGAGGTACGGGGACGCCGGCTCCTGTGCCTGCACCCCGCCGATCCGCTCGAGCGCGGCGACCGCGTCGACGGCGGAGGCCGGTTCCAGCAGCAGCTGCCGGGCCAGTGTCGCGCGGTTGAGCGCACGCTGCGAGAGCGGGGGATGAGATGACGGCCGCATCACCCGCATCCTCGCCGATCCACCAGACGGATGACGGCATGAATGGGACTTTCGGGCCCCACCGCGGTACCACCGTGGCATGCCGCCGATCCACGGGCTCTGCCATACCAGTCCGCAGCATGTCGCAGCAGACTCTCCACGACCCCAGCGGAGCGAGCGAAGGGAGCGACACAGCCGGGCAGGGGGCCGCGCTCCGGCTGGTTCGGATTCGGCTCGCGCTGGTCGTCGTGGCCACGGCCATGGTCTCGGCGGCCGCCAGCGGCACCGTTGCGATCGTGGCGACCGTCGGACCGGGCGGGCTGTTTCGCTCGGCGCTCGGCATCCTGCCGATCCCCTGGGTGCTCCTCGTGCCGGCCATCCTTGTCGTCAGCGTCTGGCTGATCCGCAACGGAACCCGGCGTGTGCTCGAGCTGGCCGCCGAACTGGATCTGGCGCGCCACCACGTCGGAAGCGCCGATGCGGGAGCCGGCTCGGACACGCTCGTTGATACCCTCACCGGCCTCGGCAACCACCGGGCATTCCAGGAGGAGCTCGACCGCCAGCTGGACGCGGTCCGGCGCTACGGCCACACGGTGGCGCTCGTGTTCATCGACCTCGACGACTTCAAGGTCATCAACGATGCCGGCGGCCACGCACTCGGCGACAAGGCCCTTGCCTTGATCAGCAAGCTCCTGCGCGGCGGCCTGCGCCGGTCCGATCGGCCGTTCCGCATCGGCGGCGACGAGTTCGCGGTGCTGATGCCCGGGACGCGCGCCGAGGACGCGCAGCTCGTCATGCGGCGGGTCCTGTCGAGCTGCGTGGAACCTCGACGCGACGCGGGTTTCGAGCGCGGGATCTCGTTCTCCGCGGGCATCGCGTCGGCGCCGGACATGGGCATCGACCGATCCGACCTCTACGCTCGTGCCGACGATGCCCTGTACGAGGCGAAGCGCGAGGGCCGTACCGCGATCCGCGTCTTCGACCCGAGCAGGGACGACCGGCCGTTGACCGGCGAGCGGCTCGCACGCGCCGCCCGAGCGGTCATCGAGCTCGTCGCGAGGGATGCGGTGTCGCCGGTCTACCAGCCCATCGTCGATCTGCAAACCGGATTGGTCAGTGGCTTCGAAGGACTCAGCCGGCCCGATCCGCAGACGGCCTTCGAGGACGCGGGCAGCCTGTTCACGGTCGCCGAGCAGTCGGGCCGCACGGCCGACCTCGACTGGGTGTGCATCCGTTCGATCATCGCCGGTGCGGGCACGCTCGAACCGGACCAGTCGCTGAGCCTGAACCTGTCGCCGATGACCATCGAGGCCCCGGAGTTCCAGCCGCTCCCGCTGCTCGGCCTGCTGTCCAAGGCACGAATTCCTCCCGACCGGATCATCCTCGAGATCACCGAGCGCCAGGGCATCGACCAGGTCGACACGCTGCGCGCGAAGCTCAACGCATGCCGCGCCGCCGGCTTCAAGATCGCGATCGACGATCTCGGTGCCGGTAACTCCGGCCTGCGGCTGCTGAGCCAGATCCAGTTCGACATCGTCAAGATCGACCTGTCGCTCGTCCAGGCCGGAACCCAGCGCGAGGCGTCGCTCGACATCGTTCGCACGCTCATGGAGCTCGCCACGCGTTGGGGTGCGTACGCGGTGGCCGAGGGCGTCGAAACACTCGACCAGCTGCAGATGCTGCGGGCCATCGGCGTCGGTCATGCCCAGGGCTACCTGCTCGGCCGGCCGATGACCGAGCCGAAGCTCCGCCAGGTCGATCTCGAGACGATCCTGGGCGAGCAAGGCAGCTCCGCCATCCTCCGCGCCCTCGCGGCGGCATCCGTTTAGCGCCTGACGGCAGCGCGACAGCGAGATCGGCGATGCCGTACAGTGCCCCCGCGCACCGATTGAGGGGGGAGCGGAGGGGCCTTTGATCCTGCGCCTGGTTCGCGGCCGCATCCTGCCCGGGCGACACGAAGCGGTCCGGGCGGGGCTGGCCGCATCGTTCTCCCAGGTTCGCCAGATGACCGGCCTCATCCAGGCCCACATGGCGCTGCGCTCCTCCGCGGAAGGGAACGAGTTCGCCGTGATCTCGACGTGGGCCACGCCGGACGCCACGATGGCCGCGTTCGGCCCCCAGGCGAACCGAGTCCTGGCGCTTCCCGGTGTCTCGGAGCTCCTTGACTTCCGGACTGTCGAACACTTCGAAGTCGACGAGTCGGTCGTGGTGCACGAAGATGTGCCGCCGGCCCTGGTCCGGATCGCGATCGGTGCGATCGCGCTGGGCGACGACGTGGAGGTCCAGCAGGAGCTGCGCCGCCGGATCCCCGGGCTTGGATCGGACGTCGTCGCAGCCATCGTGGGCCGCCGGATTCGCGACCGCGCGGTCGAGGTAGCGTTCGTGACCATGTGGAGCAGCCAGCCGGCCGGCCGCCCGCTCGACGAGCCCGTCGTGCCCGATGTCGCCGAGCGCTACAGCACCTACGCGATCGAGGTCTACGACGAGGTATTCGAGGCCTGACCTGAGCGTGCGATCCGCTCGGGACTACGGCACCGGGGTGATCGAGAAGTAGTTGCTCCGGAAGAGGGGATCGCCGGCAGGCCGCCTGGCGTTGATGACCGAGCGGAACACGTCGCCCGAGACCGTCTTCTTGGTCCCGGTGGAGCCGATGATCGTGACGCTGATCAGTCGCCCCGAGACGCCCCGGTTGCGCAGGTCCAGCTTGACCACCGTGCCCACGTTCGTGCGGCTGTCGCCGGCGAGCCACGTCGAGAGCTGCGAGCGCGTGTACGCCTTGGTCTTCCACGAGATGTACGGCGACGAGGCGTCGTACGGCGTGCCGTCGGCGGCGCGGTCCGACGAGCCGCGCAGGTAGCTCACCGCTCCCGAGACCACGGCGCCGGTGGAGGACACGAAGGCGTTCTCGTTGTGCTCCGTGGCCGCGCCGCCGGTCGAGTGGAAGAACGTGTTCGCGATGGATGAGCCGCTCTTGAGCACCTTTCCGGACGTCGCCGTGATGGCGGTGGTCGTGCTGGCGGTCTCGCGCATGGACCCCTGGTACACCTGCGAGCGGGTGTCGTCGTACACGTCGAACGTCGACACGCCTGGGCGCAGCCGCTTCGCGGCGTAGGAACGGGCGGCCACGGCCTGGGCCTTGAGCGCCTCGGTGTGCCAGTGCGACGGCATCTCCGCGGGCACGACACCGCGCAGGTAGAGCTCGAGCGTGATCTCGTT
>DASTYU010000032.1:0-4843 GCA_035764655.1 Candidatus Limnocylindrales bacterium | reverse complement strand
ACCAGAAGTGCGCGTTTCCGATCGTGGCATGAGACTCGCGGATCCAGTTCGTGGCGGCACCCACGAAGTCGTAGCTTCCCGGGACGAGGCGCTGGTCGGTCGGCTGGAACAGCTGCGCGGTCGCGTGGCCAAGGAGCGTGCCGTCCTCGGCCAGGAGGTCGAAGTCGCCCTGGAAGAAGCTCTTCGGCGGGGCGTTCGCCGCAAGACTGGACCCGGCGAGGGATCCTGCGAGCGCGAGCGCGGCGAAGAGGGCCAAGGTGCGGCGCATGGCCTTACCTCCCGGGACGCGTCGCGCGGGCCGGTCTCGCCAGTGGCTCGGCGCGGTCCCGGCGGCCGGAGTGTGGGCCGCGCGTCGAAGCCTCCCGCACCGTCGTGAAGGGTGGCTCGTCGTCCGCTCCGCGGGCAAGTGCCGTTGCGCCCCTCTTGGGTCTCGATCAGGAGCGCAACCGCGTCATCTCGTGATCGAACAGCGGCTCCGCGGCCACCACGGCCGGGAGCCGGTCGCCGAAGTACTCGATCTCGACCCGACTTCCGGGCTGCGCCACTTCCGCCGGCAGCCACGCATACGCGATCGAGCGGCCGACGCTGTAGCCGAACGCGGCGCTCGTGACGTATCCCGCGGGGACGCCGTCGGCGAAGACCGGCTCCTTGCCCATGACGACGGCCTCGCGGTCGTCGAGGGTGAGGCAGCTCAGGCGAGGCCCGGTCGTGGCTCGCGAACGGGCCTCGAGCGCTTCGCGGCCGACGAACTCGCCCTTGTCCATCCGCACGGCGAACCCGAGGCCAGCCTCGAACGGGTCGTGCTCGGTGGTCATGTCGGCGCCGTACGAGCGATAGCCCTTCTCGAGGCGAAGGCTCCCGAACGCGCTGCGCCCGGCCGCCACCATCCCGTGCGGCTGGCCCGCCTCCCACAGCACGTCCCACAGCTTGGGTCCCATGTCGGCGGTGGTGTACAGCTCCCAACCCAGCTCGCCGACGTAGCTGATGCGCAACGCAGTGACCGGCACGTGCCCAACGTGCAGCCGCTTCGCCCTGAAGTAGCCGAAGCCCTCGTTGGAAAGCTCATCGCCGGCCAGCGGCGCAAGGACGTCGCGAGCGCGTGGCCCCCAGACACCGATGCAGCATGTACCGGCGGTCACGTCGCGGACCTGGACGGAGCCGTCGCCGGGGAGGTGCCGTTCCAGCCTGTCGACATCGAGCTGGCCGTTGGCGCCGACCTGGAACACGTCGTCGTCGAGGCGAGCAATCGTCAAATCGCTGCGGATGCCGCCGTCGTCCTGGAGGAGCAGCGTGTAGACGACGCTTCCCACGCGACGGTCCAGGTTGTTCGTCGTCATGCGCTGCAGGAATTCGAGTGCAGCCGGCCCCCGGACCTCGATCCGCTTGAGCGAGGTCATGTCGTACAGCGCCACGGCCTCGCGCGTCGCGAGCGCCTCCGCGCCGGCGATGGGCGACCAGTAGCGCCCAGCCCATGCCCCGCGCTCCGGGATCCGCTCCCGGTAGCGCTCGACCAGGGCCGCGTTCGCCTCGAACCACTGCGGCCGCTCCCAGCCGCCGCCATCCAGGAAGCACGCGCCGAGGGCCTGCTCGCGCTCGTAGAACGGGCTCGTCCGCAGCGGACGCGGCGCCTCCATCGGCTGGAGCGGGTGGATGACGTCGTAGACCTCGATGAAGTTCTGCACGCCGCGGTCGCGGATGTAAGCCGGCGCCAGGTGGTGCGCCTCGAACCGGTTGACGTCGCACTCGTGGACGTCGATCGAAGGCGCACCGTCAATCAGCCATTCGGCGGTGGCCCGCGCCACCCCGGCCGAATGCGTGACCCACACGGCCTCGGCCACCCAGAAGCCCGCCACGTCCCGTGATTCGCCCAGCAGCGGGAAGCCGTCCGGCGTGAACGAGAAGATGCCGTCGATCCCCTCCTCGATCGTGGTGTCGCGGAGGGCGGGCATGAGCTCCTGGGCCCAGCCCCACGATTCCTCGAAATCGTCCGGAGTCCAGTCGACAACGGAGGGCATGACCGGCGCCTCCGTGGGCGCGAGGAGTTGCGAGGCATCGACCGGCATCGGCCGGTGGCCGTAGGCGCCGATGCCCATCCGGTCGACGTGCTCGCGGAAGTAGAGGTCGCGGTCCTGGTGGCGGAGGATCGGTCGGTCGTTCTCGAGGTCCGGCGGCGCGGCGATCAGCGTCAGCGCATCGATGCGCCCGGTCTTCGCGTAGAGGTGCGCCAGCGGCTGGAGCGGCGTGGCCATCTCGACCATCGCCCCGATCCGCGGCCCCCAGATCCCCGCGCACGAGACCACGATGTCCGCAGGGATCTCGCCCTGGTCGGTGATGACGGCCCGCACGCGGCCGTCGTCGGTGCGGATCGCGGTGACCCTGCACTCCCCGATGACCCGGGCACCACCCTCGATGGCTCGGCCCGCCTGCGCTTCGGCGGCTCGAACCGCCTTCGCCAGCCCGTCCGACGGGACCAGGTACCCACCCAGTACCACGTCCCGGTCGAGCAACGGCGAGACGCGCACGCACTCGTCCGGATCGAGCAACCTCGCACCCTCGAGGCCCCACGACTGTGCGTACCCGTGGCGCCGGCGCAGGTCCGCAAGCCGTGCCTCCGTGGTCGCCACCTCCAGCCCGCCAACCTGCCGGAAGCACCACTGCCCGTCCAGCTGCAAACCGCTGAACTTCTCGACGGTGTACGTGGCGAACTCGGTCATCGTCTTCGACGGGTTGGTCTGGAAGACGAGACCGGGCGCATGTGAGGTGGAGCCGCCGGCGGCGTACAGGCTGCCCTGCTCGACGACCGTGACGTCGGTCCAACCGCGCTGGACGAGCTCGTCGGCTAACGAGGTCCCGACGATTCCGGCGCCGATGATCACCACCCGCGGCGATGCAGCCATGCGCCGGAGCATACGGCGCGCGGCCCCCTCGGAAGCATCCGGGAGGCGCCTATACTCCGGCGACCGTCCGATGAGCGAGCCGTCCGTCCCCGCGGCGCGAACACTCGAGGATCCTCTCGCCGAGGCCCTCCGGATCGTGGCGGCCGCCGACGAGCGCGGGCTCCTCGTTCGGCTCATGGGCGGCATGGCCGTCCGGGCGCACGCGCCGGAGTGGACGCACCGGACGCGCCGGCTCGAGGTCGACCTCGACTTCGCAACGCGAAGCAAGGACCGCCACGCGTTCTACGAGCTGCTGGAGGCCGAGGGCTACACGCCGGACAAGCAGCACAACGCGCTGTTCGGGCGCAACCAGGCGTACTTCGTCGACGTCCCGCGCAAGCGACCGGTGGACGTGCTGGTTGACGCCCTCGAGATGTGTCACCGCTTCGAGTTTGCCGACCGACTGCGCTTCGCGTCCCCGACCTTGCCGCTGGCGGAGCTGCTTCTGTCCAAGCTGCAGGTGGTCCGGATCAACCGCAAGGACGTGCTCGATGCGTTGATCCTCCTCGCCGAGCACGAGCTCGGGGTCGACGACGGCGCACCCGTGTCGGGCCACGGCCTCGGCAAGATCAACGTGTCGCGCATCGTCCAGATCACGTCCAACGACTGGGGCTGGTGGCGCACGGTCACCGGCAACCTCGAGAAGCTCGACCAGTTCATCGCCGCCGAAATGACGCCGGACGACCTCGATATCGGGCCGGAGCCGGTCAGCTTCGACCCTGCCGACCAGGTGCGGGCGCTGCGTGAGGCGATCGATGCCGCGCCGAAGTCGACCCGCTGGAAGCTGCGCGCGCGGGTCGGCGACAAGGTCACCTGGTACGCGCTCCCCGAAGAAATCGACCACGGGTCGTGATGGCGTCGCCGCGGTTGTCGCCCCTTGACGCCGGTCGCAGACTGACGCGCGGAAGGAGGGGTCCGTGAGGATCTTCTTCGCGACGGACATCCACGGCTCCGAGGTGTGCTGGCGGAAGTTCCTCAACGCCGGGAAGTTCCACAAGGCGGACGTCCTGATCATGGGCGGCGACATGACCGGCAAGGCCATGGTGCCTATCGTCCAGTCGAATGGCGGTTGGGAGGTCACGCTCCAGGAGCAACGCCACGAGCTGCACGGCGAGGACGAGCTCGTCGCGATGGAGAAGCGCATCCGCGATCGCGGCTACTACCCGATCCGGCTCACGCGCGAGGAGCTCCCGGCGTGGTCCGCCGACCAGGCCCTGGTCGACGCCCGATTCAAGGACGAGATGCTCCGCTCCGTCGAGGCCTGGATGGCGCTTGCCGACGAGCGCCTCGGGGGCACCGGGATCCGCTGCGTCGTCTCCCCCGCGAACGACGACATGTTCGAGATCGATCCAATCATCGATCGCGCCGAACACGTGCAGCTTGGCGAGGCCAACACGATTCAGCTCGATGGCTTCACGCTCGTGTCGACCGGCTGGGCAAACCCGACGCCCTGGAAGACGTTCCGCGAGCTGCCCGAAGACGAGCTGCGAACCCGGATCGATGGGTTGGTTGCGACCGTCCCGGACCGCCAGCGGGCGATCTTCAACTTCCATGCGCCGCCCTACGCCTCGAACCTCGACGCGGCGCCCCAGCTCGACGCCGACATGAAGTACGTCGCGGGCGGGCAGGCGCTCGTGCCGGTCGGCTCGAAGGCGGTTCGCGAATCGATCCTCGAGTACGGGCCCGCGTTGTCGCTCCACGGGCACATTCACGAAGGCAAGGGCGCGGTGAAGCTCGGCCGCACGCTGGCGGTCAACCCCGGAAGCTCCTACGAGGACGGCGTGCTCCAGGCGGCCATCGTCGACCTGGACGCGAAGAAAGGCGAGGTGAAGCGCTATCTGCTGATCAACGGCTGACCTGAGGGCACCATGGGCAGGAGGGATTGATGGAGACAACCTCGAGCGAGG
>DASTYU010000031.1:0-16855 GCA_035764655.1 Candidatus Limnocylindrales bacterium | reverse complement strand
CCCCGGGCGTCGTCGCGTTCTTCGGACCGGCCGTGCTTGCGCTGATCCTGCAGCACCTGGCCGTGACGCTCGTCGCGATGTCGCTGGTTCGCGAGCGGACGAGCGGCGTGCTCGAACTGTACCGGATCGCGCCGATCGGCTCGGCGGAGATCATCGCCGGGAAGGTGCTGGCGTACATGGTGCTCGGCTCGGCCATCGCCGCGGTCAGCTTGGCGCTGCTGATCCTCGCCTTCAACCTGCCGGTCCTCGGGAGCTTCGCGATGCTCGGGGCAGTCGTCGGGCTCCTGCTGCTCGCGTCCATCGGGCTCGGGCTCGTGGTGGCCGTGGTGTCCGATTCGGAGCGCCAAACGGTCCAGCTGTCGCTGCTGATCCTGCTGGCCTCGGTGTTCTTCAGCGGCTTCGTGCTCCCCCTCGAGGAGTTCAATCCGCCGGTCCAGGCACTGGCGTTCCTGCTGCCGGTGACCCATGCCATCCGGCTGATGCAGGACGTGATGCTCCGCGGGATGACGCTCAACACGTGGGAGTACGGCGCGCTCGCGGCGATCGCGGCCGTGACGCTGTTCATTGCGTGGGTCGGCCTGCGCCGCTCGATGGTGCGCGCCTAGCGAGGCGTCGCCGTCCGCTCAGCGGCGCGGCAGCGGCTGGATCCGGGCGGTCCTGCCGCCCTCGCCGAGGTCCGGGAAGGCGTCGTCCCCTGCGTCGAGTCCCGGCAGCGGGGGCGGGGCGGGGATTTCCCAGCCGGGTCCGACGGCCACGGGCGCGCGACGCGCTTCGCCGCCGACGGCCGCCGCTGCGTCGACGACCCGCCGGTAGAGCTGCTCGTAGGCGTCGGCCATCCTGCCTGCCGAGAAGCGGTCCACGACGGACGCGCGGATCTCTTCGCGATCAAGCTCGCCGACGCGGTCGACGAGGAAGGCCAGGTGGTCCACGTCGTCGCCGAAGAAGCCGTCGAGGCCGTCGCGCAGGATCTCCGGCAACGCGCCGACGCGGCGTGCAAGCACAGGGGTGCCACAGGCCAGGGCTTCGATGACGGCGAGTCCGAATGGCTCGGGCCACGTGCCGGGCATCAGCATCGCGTGGCTCGCGCCGACGATCCGATCGCGGTCGGCGCCGCTCAGCTCACCGAGGTCGTGCACGAGCGAGCCCGCCTCCCGCATGGCAGGGACGAAGACGCTTTCGAAGTAGTCGACCTCGGGCGCAACCACGGGTCGCTTGGCAATCACCTTCAGCGTCCGGCCGGTCAGCCGGGCCACCTCGATCGCGTCGAGGATGCCCTTCTCCGGGGCGATCCGCCCGACGAACACCAGCTCGTCGTTGCGGTGGTCGGCGACTGACGCGCGGTCCAGCTCGAGCCCGTTGTGGACGATGCCGGCCCACCGGACGTTGGGGTGGGTAGCGGCCTGGCTGCGGCTGATCGCCACGACACCCGGGGTGTCCTCGAGCAGCGTCGCCGCCCATGGCAGGTCGAGCCGCCCATGGAATGTGGAGAGGACCGGAACGGGGCTCTGGAGAGCCAGGATCGTGCTCGCCCACTCGAGGTGGGAGTGGATCACGTCGAAGTCGGCCGCGCGGTCGATGACCGCCCGGATCGTGGCGTAGAACCACGGCGCCGAATCGCCTCGGAAACCGTCCGGCCGCAGTGCGCGGGCGACGGTCGGAACGAGACGCCCCGGAACAGCGGAATCGGCGCTGGCAAAGGTGGTGACGTCGTGCCCGCGCGCGAGCAACTCGTCGACGAGGGAGGCGACCACCCGTTCGGTGCCGCCGTAGCCCCGGGGCGGAACGGGCTCCATCGGCGGCGCGACCTGGGCGATACGGAGGCGACGGGTCATGGCTGGGTCCGCGTTGAGACGGCTAAGGGGATTTGCGGCCCCTCCGGCGCGGCCATCCGACCGCGCGAGCCGACGTTGCCACGATACACCGCCCCCGTTGCCCGCGTCGAAGTGCGGGTCAAGGGGTGCCGAAGCGACGTCAGAGCGCGACCGGGTCGACCTTCTCGGGGTCCAGCCCGAGCTCGCGGATCGCCTTGGCCGCCACCTTTGGCTCCAGCGCGCCGCAACGCACGAGGGCGACCATGGTCGCTGCGGCGATGTGCGGCGGGTCGATCTCGAACAGCGCCCTCAGGTTCTCCCGGGTGTCGCTGCGGCCGAACCCGTCGGTCCCGAGCGAGACGTAGTAGGGCGGCAGCCAGCGCGAGACCATGTCCGGCAGGGCCTTGAGCCAGTCGGTCGCGGCCACGACCGGGCCACCCTCGTGGGGCAGGACCTGGCTGACGTACGGGATGCGCGGCCGGTCGGCATCGGGATGGAGCCGGTTCCAGCGTTCGGTCTCCAGCGCGTCCCTGCGCAGCAGCTGGAAGGACGGGGCGCTGTAGACCTCGGCCGCCACCCCGAACTTCTCGGCCAGCAGGTCGCGCGCGGCGATGACCTGCTGGAGGATCGAGCCGGAGCCGACGAGCCGTGCCGGATGGGCGCCCTTGCCGACCTCGGGGGCTGCCGCGTAGCGGTATAGCCCGCGGAGGATGCCGTCGCGGATACCGTCGCCCTCTGGGAGCGGCGGCTGCGGGTAGTTCTCGTTGTGGATCGTGACGTAGTAGAAGACGTCCTCGCCCCTGCCGTACATCCGCTCGACGCCGTCGCGGACGATCGCCGCGAGCTCGTAGGCGAAGGCAGGATCGTAGGCGCGGATGTTGGGGATCGTCGAGGCGTGCAGGTGCGTGTGGCCGTCATCGTGCTGGAGGCCTTCGCCGGTCAGCGTGGTTCGCCCGGCCGTGGCGCCCATCAGGAAGCCGCGTCCGCGCGCGTCGCCGAACGCCCACATCTGGTCCCCGGTGCGCTGGAAGCCGAACATCGAATAGAAGATGTAGAACGGGATCATTGGCATGCCAAGCGTCGAGTACGACGTCCCGGCGGCCTGGAAACTGGCCATCGAGCCGGCTTCGGTGATGCCCTCCTCCAGGACCTGCCCGTCGGTTGCCTCGCGGTACGACAGCACGAGGTCCGAGTCGACTGGTTCGTAGCGCTGTCCGAGCGCCGAGTAGATGCCGACCTCCTTGAACAGGGGGTCCATGCCGAAGGTCCGCGCCTCGTCCGGGATGATCGGCACGATGTGCTTCCCGAGCTCCTTGTCGCGGATGAGGTTGCGCAGGATCCGAGTGAAGACCATCGTCGTGGAGACGGGTGTCTGGCTGCCACTCGCGAACTCGGCGTCGACCTCGTCGCCGGGCTTGGGCAGCGGCTTCGAGCGGACGATCCGCTTCGGCAGCGGCCCGCCCAGCGCCTTGCGGCGCTCCAGGAGGTACTGGATCTCCTCCGACTTCGGGCCCGGGTGGTAGTACGGGGCGTCCTTCAGCTGCTCGTCGGGGATTGGCAGCTCGAGCCGGTCGCGGAAGATCTTGAGCTCCGCCTCGGACAGCTTCTTGGCCTGGTGGGTGATGTTGCGCGCCTCGACGCCCGGACCGAGCGTCCAGCCCTTGACGGTCTTGACGAGGATCGCGGTCGGCGCCCCGCTGTGCTCCACCGCGGCCTTGTACGCCGCGTAGACCTTGCGGTAGTCGTGGCCGCCCCGGCGCAGCTTGGCGAGGTCGTCGTCGGACAGGTGCTCGACGAGCTTGCGCAGGCGCGGATCCGGGCCGAAGAAGTGCTCGCGGATGTAGGCGCCGCCCGCGACGGAGTACTTCTGGAACTCGCCGTCGAGCGTGTCGTTCATCTTCTGGACCAGCACGCCGTCGACGTCGCGGGCGAGCAGGTCGTCCCACTCGCGCGCCCAGATGACCTTGATCACGTTCCAGCCCGCGCCGCGGAACGCCGATTCGAGCTCCTGGATGATCTTGCCGTTGCCGCGCACCGGGCCGTCGAGCCGCTGCAGGTTGCAGTTCACGACGAAGGTCAGGTTGTCCAGCCCTTCGCGCGCGGCGACGTGCAGGGCGCCGAGCGACTCCGGCTCGTCGGTCTCGCCGTCGCCGAGGAACGCCCATACGCGCGAGCCGCCAGTGTCGAGGATGCCGCGATTGCTCAGATAGCGGTTGAAGCGCGCCTGGTAGACGGCGCTGATGGGGCCGAGGCCCATCGACACCGTGGGGTACTCCCAGAAGTCCGGCATCAGCCGGGGGTGCGGGTACGAGCTCAGGCCGGCCTGGCCCGGGATCGTCTCCCGTCGGAAGTGATCGAGCTGATCCTCGCTCAGGCGGCCCTCGAGGAAGGCGCGCGCATAGATCCCGGGGGCGGCATGACCCTGGTAGAAGACCTGGTCGCCAGGCTGGCCGTCGTCCTTGCCCCGGAAGAAGTGGTTGAAGCCGACCTCGTAGAGGCTCGCCGCCGACGCGTAGGTGGCGAGGTGACCGCCGATTCCCGAGAACCGGTTATTGGCGCGCAGCACCATGGCCACGGCGTTCCAGCGGATCAGCCGGCGGATGCGCCGCTCGATCGCCTCGTCGCCCGGGAAGAACGGCTCCTGCTCGGGGCTGATCGTGTTGATGTAGCGGGTCTGGGTCAGCGGCGGCAGGCCGATCTGCAGCTGGCGTGCGCGCTTCAGGAGCTTGTAGACGAGGAACCGGGCTCGGGTCTCTCCGGATTGCCCGACCACCTGGTCGAGGGAGTCCATCCACTCCTGGGTTTCGTCGGGGTCGATATCGGGCAGTTGATGCTTGAACTCGTCGAAGTACACGTTGGGGTCGCCGCTCCGCGTCGGGATCACATGGGTGTCCCGTTGAGCGTAGCCCATCTCGTCTCCGGGTGGCGCGTTGCAGACGGTGGCCGCGCTCGCTGGGACGCGTGGGAACGCCAAGCGGTTGCGTTCGCTCGACGAGGGGAGCGCGGGAGGTTCCGCCTGGAGGCGAGACCGACTGTCAATGATGGTCGTATCACCTGGGCGGTCGACGAACAAGGCCGAATCCGCGCCGTTAGATCGATAGGCCGAGCAGCCGTGCGGCGTTCTCTCCGTACACCTTGCGCAGCACGTCGTCGGGCAGGCCGATGCCGTGGATCTGCCAGCGGCCTTGCGCTGGAACCTTGTCACGGCCGTAGTCGAACGACTCGTCGCGCGTCTCGAGGAAGCGATACCAGCGGCGGTACTCGCCGGGATCGGGGTCGCCGTCGGTCCCGAACACGATCCGGTCCTGCTGGCGGATGAAGAACTCGCGGGCGGTGTACGGCTGGCGGCCGATCTCCCCCAGGCGAGCCGCGAGATCGACCGCGTAGTTCGGACAGGCGTCCAGCATGGCCGAGACCCAGTCGAGGTCCTCCGCGGCACACCCAACGTGGGCGCCGATGAACGTGGTGTCGGGGTGCGATTCGACGACGTGCCACAGCCCAGCCATGACTTCGTCGAACGAGGGGAAGCCGGGATCGTCAGCGGAACCCGTCGGCCGCGGTGTCCAGAAGTGCCAGTCGGGATTGGCGAGCAGCTCCTCGTAGCGCTCGTTGTGGCGGTCGAGCGGCTGGAAGAACGCGATCGGGTCGCCGACGTGGATCAGGACCGGCAGACCGAGCTCGCCGGCGGTCGACCACAGCGGCTCGAGCCGGGGATCATCCACGGCGACGAGGCGTCCCAGCTGGTCGCGCGCCCGGAGCCCGAGCCGCTTCCAGATTTTCAGGCCGCGTGCCCCGGCCGCCGCGCCGTCGCGCAGCCGCGCGGCCTCCCGTTCGCCGAACTCGTCGTCGAGCGCGAACCCGTCGTAATCGATCCCGGCGAAGACCGCGACGCGGCCGTCCGCCGCCGCATAGTGCTCGATCTCCGCCCGGAGGCCCTCGCCCCAGCCGCCGTCGAGGTCGACGATCGCCGCGACGCCGACGGCGTCGAGAAGTTCGATGAGCTCGCGGACGGGACGGTCGAACCAGCCGCCTCCGGCCGGCGTCCGGCCGAGGTGCGCGTGGGCATCGACGACAGGGTGCGCGGGCAGCTCGACGGGCGTGACCGGCCGCCGGAGCATCGACCGCGGCGCGTACTCGCGAAGGAGGATGTCCCCGGTCAACCCTTGAGTCCAGTCAGGGCGATGCCCCTGACGAAGTACTTCTGGGCAACGACGAACAGGATGATCATCGGCAGCAGGCTGACCATCGCTCCGGCCATCATCTCCGGCCACTTGCCCACGTACTGTCCCTCGAAGAACGCCAGCCCGACCGTCGTCGTGTACTGGTCGATCTTGCGCAGGTAGATCAGCGGGTTGATGAGATCGTTCCACGACCACATGAACTCGAAGATCGCGAGCGTCGCGATGGCCGGCTTGGCCAGCGGCAGGTAGACCCGGGTGAAGATCTGCCACGGGTTGGCGCCGTCGATCCGGGCGGCGTCGGCGAGCTCGTTCGGGATGGCCAGGAAGAACTGGCGGAGCAGGAAGATCCCGAATGCGCTGCCGAAGAACGCGCCGACCCACAGCGGCTCCTGCGTACCGATGAAGTTGCCGCTCTCGCTCGATGGGTACGGCAGGCTCCGCCAGAGGATGAAGTTCGGAACGAGCACGACCTGGAACGGAATGATCAGGGTCGCAAGCAGGATCCCGAACAACACGCCACGGCCCCGGAAGGAGATTGCGGCGAAGGCGTAGGCCGCCATCGAACAGGCGATGACCTGGCCGATCGTATTGAGTGACGCGAGCTTGATTGAGTTCAGGAAGAAGGTCCCAAACGTCACGTCGCCGAACGCGTTCCACATCGTGAGGTAGTTCTCCCAGTGCGCGCCGCTCGGCAGCGACAGGGGCGCAGCCGCGAAGACCTCCGCCCGGGTCTTGAGTGACGTCAGGAACATCCAGAAGAACGGGATCATCATCACGAGGCCGCCGACGACGAGCGCGACATACAGCCCCGCACCGCGCGCGATTCGGCCGGCCGCCCAGGCAGCCGTCCGTCCGTGCGGCCGCGTGACGTCGAGGGGCTGTCCCGACCGGACCCGCTCGGCCTTCATTGGTAGTGGACCCAGCGCCGCTGCGATCGGAAGTAGATGAACGTCAGGACGGCAACGACCAGGAACAGCAGCCACGATGCCGCGCTCGCGTAGCCCATCTTGAACTGGCGGAACCCGGCCTCATAGATGAAGTAGACGATCGTGATCGTGGCGCTCGTCGGCTTGCCCGGGTTGCTCAGGACGAAGACCTGGTCGAAGACCTGGATCGACCCGATCAGGCTCAGGAGGCCGGTGAAGAAGAGGCTTGGCGTGAGGAGCGGCAATGTCACGTAGCGCAACCGCGCCCAGCGCCCGGCGCCGTCGACGCTCGCGGCGTCGTAGTAGACGAGAGGGATCGCCTGGAGGCCGGCGAGGAAGATGATCGTGTTCGCCGGCAGGCCCTGCCAGATCGACATCCCGATGATCGACGGCATGGCCCAGAACGGGTCTGCGACCCAGCGCTGGGCCGGGATGCCGAAGACATCCAGCAGCTGGTTCAGCAGCCCGTTCGAGGGGCTGTAGATCCACGACCACACGAGCCCGACTGCAATCGTCGAGGTGACGATCGGCAGGAAGTACATCGTTCGGATCCATGCGATGCCGCGGATCGCCTGGTTGAGGGCGAGGGCCAGTGCGAGCGAGATCGCCATCCCGAGCGGCACCGAAACGATCGTGTAGAACGCCGTATTCCGAACCGCGATCATGAAGCGTGGGTCGTCGAACAGCCTTGTGTAGTTGCTGAGACCGGCGGGTTCCGGTGGCGTCAGGAGATCCCAGTGGGTCAGGCTGACCGCGAACGTCGCAACGATCGGGGCGGCCGACAGGAACAGGAGCCCGATGAGCATCGGGGCGATGAACAGAAAGGCCCACTTCTCCTCACCGGCCCGCGGGCCGCGCGAGCGGCCACCGCGGAGCCGGGTGAAGCGCAGGCCGATCCAGCCCGAGCCGTAGGTCGGGCGGCGGGCCTCATCGGTCATCAGTCACACACCGCCCGGTCAGGGCCTCACTGGTTCTCGGCGAGGATCTGGTTCAGCTGGTCGTTGACCTTGGCGATCGCCTCCTTGGCGGTCTCGCTCGGGTTGTTGAACACGTTCTCGTCGAGCTCGGTCTGGAGCGTCGTCGCGAAGTCGTCGTAGCCGCGGAACGACGGCTTCAGGTGGGCGTACGAGAGAGCGTCGGCGAAGACCTGGGCCCCGTCGAATGCGTCGGGATACGTGGTGCTGAGGATCTCCTTGTTGACCGGGACCGACGCCTTGAGGGCCATGATCTTCTCCTGGGCCGCAGGGCTGGCCAGGTACTTGACGAGCTCCCAGGCCGCCTCAGGCGCCTCCGTGTTCTTGTACACGACCGCCCCCGTGGGGTTGACCGAGGTCGCCGCGCCGGCCGGGCCCTTCGGCAGCGGCGCGATCCCGAGGTCGATGCCGGCCGCCTCGTGCGTCGGCACGAGCCACGAGCCGTTGATCTCCATCGCCGCGACGCCCTGTTCGAAGGCATCGCCAGTCTCGGCAAAGAGAGCCGGATCGGGCGACACCTTCTCCTTCCAGATCAGGTCCTGGAGGAACTGGATTCCTGCAGCGGCCTCGTCGGAGTCGAGCGCGGACGTCGTGCCGTCAGCCGACAGGATGTCGCCACCGGCCTGCCACACGAACGAGGACCAGGCGTTCTCCATGTCCGTCGTCTCCGTGTAGACGCCCCACTGGTCGATCGTCCCGTCGCCGTCGGTGTCTTTGGTGAGCTGCTTGGCCACTTCGACGAGCTTGGCCCAGTCCCATGTGTCGTCGGGGTACGGGATGCCTGCCTCGTCGAACATCTTCTTGTTGTAGTACAGCGCGATTACGTTGAGGTCGCGCGGAAGCCCGAACTGCTTGCCGTCGGCCGTGGTGAAGTCCTTCACAGCGTTGTCGTCGAGCTGGCTCAGGTCGTAGCCTTCGCCCTCGATGTACGGCGTGAGATCGAGCAACACGTCGCGCGACTGGTAGTCCGGCCCGAGCGGCCCGTCCATCGCGAACACGTCCGGAGCGGCGCCGCCGGCGAGACCGGTCTGGAGCTTGTCCCAGTACGGCTCCCAGTCCGACACCGTCACGTTGACGTCGATGTTCGGGTTGGCGGCGATGAACTCATCGACGACGGCCCGCTGGTTGTTGATCTCCGCCGGATCGCCCCAGATCGAGTACTCGAGTGAGGCCGGCGGCCCTGAATAGCCGGCCGCGGGGCTGGCGGCGCCGCTCCCGGCTGGCGACGCGGCAGGCTGTGAGGCAGCCGGCGCCACGGACCCCTCTGGTGATGACGTCGAACTGCCGCAGGCGCCCGCGACCAGCGAGATCGTGGCAAGCACTCCGACCACTAGACTCCGCACCCGGATTGGGCTGCGCTCCCGACTGCCCCCAGCTCGCTGGATCCCGTTCATCTGCTCCTCCTCGTGGTTTGCTTCCCGCCCGTCACGTGGGCGCTGTGCCGTGGAGCCACGCGGGCAGCCACGCCGCCTCGGCGGAGATCAGGTCATCGGTCATCTGCCAGGTCTGGTCGAGCGTCAGTCGCGCCTGGACCAGCGGGTCCTGCATGACCGCGTGGTAGATCGCGTCGCGGTCGTGCTCGATCACCGCCCGCACGGTCAGGCCCTGGGCATCGATAGCCGGGTGGATGTACGCCGCCAGCTGCGGCGCCAGCGGTCCGGGCGCGACCGGCCGCGGGCCAAACGCATCGACAAGGCAGGGCACCTCGACGCATGCATCGGCGGCGAGGTTCGGAATCAGCACGCCGTGGTTCGGGACGTTGCCGACGATCCGCGACAGCTCGCCGGTGACGACCGAGTTGATGATGACGGCAGCGTACTCGCCGCTCTGCTCGATCTCGAACGACTCGCCGGCGGCCAGTCTTCGTTTGGTGTCGGCGAACTCGTCAAGGTTCCTGGCGACACGCGCCAGGTACTCGCCGATCGGGATGTTGAACCGTTCGACCTGGCCCTTGGGAATGAACCAGGGGTTGTACTCGGCGTGGTGCTCGGATGACTCCGTCGGGTAGTAGCCGAGTCGCCGGAACAGCTCGGCCCGGACGAGGTCGTCGTCGGGTATCCGGCCCTCGCGGACGGCGGTGTCGAGCCGGGGGTACAGGTCCTCGCCACGCCGCTCGAGGCGGAGCAGGAATGCGAGGTGGTTGACACCGGCCGACTCGTGCTCGATCTCGGCGACCGGCACCCCGATGTATTCGGCGATGGCATGGACGGTCCAGTAGACCGAATGGCACAGGCCGATCGTCTTGATGTCGCTCTGCGAGGTGACTGCCCAGATGATCATCGACATCGGGTTCGTATAGTTGAGGAACCAGGCGTCAGGGCAGAGCTCCTCCATGTCGCGGAGGATGCCGAGGATCACCGGAATCGAACGCAGGCCGCGCATGACGCCACCGACGTTGATCGTGTCGTTGATCGTGTACTCGAGGCCGAATCGGCGCGGGATCTCGAAGTCGATCTGCGTCGCGTCCGCACCGCCCACCTGGATCGTGTCGATCACGAAGTCGGCGCCCTTGAGGGCGACGCGCCGGTCGAGATGTGCCTCGATCCGAGGGCTCGCACCGAGCGCGCCGGCCGTCCAGCGCGCCATCTGCTCTGCCGTCGCGAGGCGGTCGGCGTCGATGTCATGCAGGACGATCGTGGCGTCGCCGAGCGCCGGGTACGCCAGGATGTCGCCCAGCAGGTTGCGCGTGAACTCGACGCTGCCCGCGCCGACGAGCACGATCCTGGTCATCGCGGCTCCCCCGCTCCGATGACGTGGGTCAGGCCCTGGCTGCGATAGCGCTCGGTCCACGCCGGGACGTCTGGATCGATTCCGCGGACGTGGGCGAGGGCGTCGGCGAGCAATGCGAGCGGAGGCAGCGTGGACAGGCTGGCCAAGTCCTCCGCAGCGACGGTCGCCAGTGGCAGGTGGTCGGCACCCGGGATCGCCGGCCCCGGGGAGATCTCGATCACGCGGGCGCCCCATTCGGCGCAGTGGCGGGTGACGTCGAGCACAGCCTGGCGGCCACGGCCGTTCGGCGCCAGGGCCACCACGGTCGACGACGGCCCGATCAGCGTCGCAGCTCCGGACGCCATCTCCCACGATTCCGAGCCCTCGGCATGGATGAGTGCCATCTCCTTGAGCTTGAGCGCCCCCTCGAGCGCGGCCACGTACCCGCCACCGCTGCCGACGACGAAGACGTGCTCGACGGTGGCGAGGTCATCCGCAAGAGCCTCGACGAGCGGCGCGGAGCCGTCGATCGACTCCTGTGCGTGGTCGGCGGCGGCGGCGAGGGCCGTGACGGTGTGCTCCGCTCGGTCGTCGCCGAGCAGTTCGCCGACGAGCAGGATGGCCGCGGTCAGCGTCGACGCGAACGTCTTCGTCATGACGGGGACGGAGCTAGGTCCACCGGCCGCGAGGATTACGTGGTCGGCGAGGCCGGTCAGGGTCGAGCCCGGCGCGTGGACGATGGCGACGGTCGGGGTGCGTCCCTTGAGCGCCCCGGCAACGGCGACGACGTCGCGGAACTCGCCGCTCGCACTGATTCCGACGACGGCATCGCCATCGCCGAGGTCGGGGGGGTAGTGGCGAAACTCCCCTGCGGTCCACGCCAGGACGAGCGGGTCCCCGGCCCGGGCGAGGCGCCGGTGGACGAGCGCGGCGGCAAGGGATGAGTGGAACGAGGTGCCGTTGCCGATCAAATGGACGCGTCGGACGCCATCAGCCGCGAGCGCCCGCGCAGTCTCCCGAGCCGGCTCCCGCGACGCGGCGAGCGTCGCCCTGACCGCGGCCGGCTCGTCGCGGATCTCGGCGGCGATGCGGCCGGTCACGCGACGATGACCTCCACCCCCCGCTCGCGAAGTCCAACGATCGTCTCCGGCCGGGCGGCGTCGTTGGTCACGATCGTGTCGACGTCCTCGAGGCCGAAGACATACGCCGGCGCGACCAGGTCGAACTTGCGCGCGTCGGCGAGGACGATGCAGCGACGGGCCATGCGGCGGAGGGCCCGGTCCGACACGATCTCCGGCACGGAGTCGTTCATCAGCCCGCCCTCGAGGCTGATCGCACCGATACCGACGAACAGCTGGTCCGCCCGGAGCTCGCGTGACGCCAGCTCGGTCAGGTGCCCGAGCATGCTGTGCATCCCGGGCCTGATCTGCCCACCGAGCACGATCAGGTCGATGCCCGGGCGATCGACGAGCGTCCACGCGACGTCCAGAGCGTTCGTGATCACGGTCAGGTCCTCGCGATCGACGAGGCGGCGAGCAAAGGCGAGGGTGGTGGTGCCGCTGGCGATGACGATCGTCGAGCCGTCCCGGACCAGCTCCGCGGCTGCTGCAGCAATGCGCTCCTTGGCCGGCGCCGCGGGGTCGATGATGTCCGCGAGCCGCGGGCCGGGGATGGCCGCGCCACCGTACGTCCGGACGACGCGGCCACCGTCGGACAGTCGCTGGAGGTCGCGCCTGATCGTGGACGTGGTGACGCCGACCTCGCTGGCCAGGTCCTCGACGGACGCCCGGCCACGCGTTCGGAGCAGCGACAGGACGCGGTCCTCGCGCTCGGCGGCTCGCACACCGCGATCGTGGCGACTTGCGCGCGAAGTGTCAAGCGATTCTGCGCGTTATGCGCAGGATGTTCATGATCTCGCGCAGTCTGCGTTGCTACGTGCGCAATGGCGGCGTAGAGTGCTTGCATGACCGCGAGGGAAGACGCTGCCGTAACCGCCTACCGGACGGGGCTCAGGCGCGGCCTGGACGCTTGCGCGACACCCCGCGGCGTGTTCATCGTTCTTGCTCTCGACCATCGCCAGAACCTGCGCAAGGAGATTCGACCAGACGACCCCGAGTCGGTCAGCGTGGACGAGATGGCCGAGCTCAAGGGCGACGTCGTCAGGGCGCTGGCCTCGCGCGTCAGCGGGGTGCTGCTCGACCCGGAGTTCGGGGCCCCGCGCTGCATCGAGGACGGCTCGTTGCCGGGCGACGTCGGCTTGATCGTGGCGATCGAGGCCACCGGATATGAAGGCCTGCCCACGGCGCGCCGGAGCCGTGTCCTCGACGGGTGGACCGTCGCCAAGGCCAAGCGAATGGGCGCGACCGCCGCCAAGCTGCTCGTCTACTTCCACCCGGAGTCGCCGACGGCGAGGGCCCAGGAGGAGCTGGTCGCCGATGTCGCCGACGCGTGCCGACGTCACGACCTGCCGCTGTTCCTCGAGCCGATCACCTACTCCATCGACCGGTCGGTCCCGGTCCTGATCGGTGAGCAGCGGCGGCAAGTCGTGATCGCGACGGCTCGCCGGCTGACCGAGATCGGCGGCGACGTGCTCAAGGTCGAGTTCCCGTACGACCCTTCGGTCGCGGACGAGGGCCGCTGGGTCGACGCGTGCGCGGAGCTCGACGACGCCACGCTGCTCCCGTGGGTCCTGCTGTCCGGGGGCGTCGACGACGCGACGTTCGAGCGCCAGGTCGAGACCGCCTGCCGGGCAGGGGCAAGCGGCGTGCTCGTTGGGCGGTCCGTGTGGGCCGAGGCAAGCCGCGTCGCTGGAGGAGATCGGCGCCACTTCCTCGAGACCGAGGCGGTCGAACGGCTCGCGCGCCTCGTCGAGACGATCGAAGCCCACGGGCGGTCGTGGCGCGATCGTGCGCCGGCCGCCCTGCGCGATCGGCGGGTCGGTACCGACTGGTATCGCGCCTACCCGGAGGCCTGAGTGCGACGCTCACCACCGGACCGCGAGTTCGACCTCCTGGTTGCCGGCGAGATCAATCCGGACATCGTCGTCGCAAGTGCCAACATTGCGCCCGCGTTCGGCCAAGCCGAACGGACCGTGGATCGAATCTCGCTGACGATCGGCAGCTCATCGGCGATCACGGCGTGCGGCGCGGCACGGCTCGGATTACGCGTGGCGTTCGTCGGTGTCGTGGGGGACGACGCGTTCGGCCGCTGGATGCTCGAGGCGCTGGCGGCGCGAGGCGTCGATGTGAGCGCCTGCCGTGTCGACCCGTCACTCGCGACCGGCGCGAGCGTGATCCTCAGCCGCCCTGACGACCGCGCGACGCTGACCGCCGTCGGGGCCATGTCGGCGCTGACCGCGAACGACCTGCCAGACGGGCTCCTCGCGCGGGCGGCCCATCTCCATGTGGGGAGCGTCTTTCTCCAGGATGGGCTGCGAGCGGGCCTCGCCGGCGTGTTCGCCCGGGCTCGCGGGCTCGAGCTCACGACGTCGATTGACCCGGGCGGAGACCCTGGCGGGAGATGGGACGGCGGGATCGGCGCGGTGCTGCAGGAGTGCGACCTGGCCCTGCCAAATCGGGAGGAGGCGCTGCGAATCGCCGGCCACACCGGCGACGACATCGTGGTCGCCACCCGGACGCTGGCCGCACTCGGTCCGGTCGTCGCGGTCAAGCTGGGTCATGAGGGCGGCCTCGTGGTCGCGGGAGACGACGCATACCGGGCGGCAGCACCGGAGGTGGAGGTCGTCGACGCGATCGGTGCCGGCGACGCGTTCGACGCGGGGTTCCTCGCGGGCTGGCTGGACGGGCAGTCGGCCGAGGCGTGCCTGCGCCTCGCGGTCGCGTGTGGGTCGCTGTCCGTCCGTGCGAGCGGCGGTACGGAGGGTCAGGCCGAACGAAATGAGGCACAGGAACAGGCCGGTCGGCTCGAGTCACGGCCGCTCGCTTCGACACCGACGCCGCCCGCGCCCGAGCGATGAGTCGTCTCGTGTGCGTCGCGCCCAACCCCGCGATCGACCGGGTCTACGAGGTCGAGCAGCTCATCCCCGGCGCCATCCACCGGCCGACGGTATCGGTGGCTGTGCCAGGCGGCAAGGGCTTGAACGTCGCCCGCACGGCGCACACCCTTGGGGCGGACGTCGTGGCGGTCACGATCCTCCGCGGACACGCCGGCAAGTGGATCGATGAGCAGCTCGCGCAGCGAGGGCTGCTGCTCCGGGCGGCGTGGGCGTCGGGCGAGACGCGGACATGCATCTCGGTCCGGGATCCCGCAACCGACGGCTTGACCGAGATCTACGACCCCGGCCAACCCGTCGCCCCGGAGGCGTGGGCGCAGCTCGAACGTATCGTGGCCGAGGAGCTCGCGGGTGGCGCCGAGCTGATGACGATCTCCGGCGGCATTCCGCCGGGCGTCGACGATGGGGCCTTCGGCCGCTTGTGTCGCGCTGCGCGGCAGGCTGGCGTGCGCGCGCTCGTGGACGCCTATGGAGGGGGCCTGGCGGGCGCGCTCACGGAGCGCCCATGGCTGGTCAAGGTGAACGAGGCCGAGGCCAGTGGACTGTTAGGGACGCCGCTGGCCGGCGACGAGGGCGCGCTAGCCGCGGCGCGCGAACTCCATGACCGTGGGGCGGAGGTCGCGATCGTCACCCGCGGCCGGTACGGTACCGCCGTGGCCGGCCCTGAACTCAACGTCGTGCTCGAGCCGACAGCGTCGAATGGGCCCTATCCCGTCGGCAGCGGCGACGCGTTCCTGGCCGGGCTGGCAACGGGGTTGCTCGATGGCCGGGCGCTCCCGGACGCGCTCGACCTGGCGAGCCGTGCCGCAGGCGCGAACGCCCAATCGCCCGGACCTGGCGAGCTGGATCCGTCGGCCGTTCGGACCTGACGGCACCGGATCGGTGGCCGGCGTTTGTTATGCCGGTGCAACGGTTCTGCAATGTCGACGGGCCGCGCCCGGCACGGCGCCTTGCCGAGGATGGGGTCCGGATACGCGACCGGAAGGCTGGTTCGCTCCCCAGCGAAGTGGCAGAGGGTCGAGTGGAAGGAGGCCCAATCAATGGCTGATGACTACGACGATCGCGATACCGTCGTCGTTCGCGATTCAGGCTCGAGCGCAGGCATGATCCTTGGCATCATCGCCGTGATCATCGTGCTCGCCGGCCTGTGGTATTTCGCGCTTGGCCCGGGCTCCAACGGTGGTGGCACCACCACCCAGGAGGTCAACCCGGACGTGAACATCGAGGTCCCGGCTGAAGAACCGGTGGAGCCGGCTCCCTCGTGATCCCTCGCACCACCTGGCTGACGCGCCTGCTGACGTCGGGCGCGTCGTCCATCACCATGGACGTCTGTAGAGGAGGTCAGGCGTGAGCACCCAACCGCTCGTCCTCGTCGCCGACGACGAACCACGCATCACCAAGCTCGTATCGATCGCGCTCGGTGAAGAGGGGTTCCGGGTCGTCACCGCAAATGGTGGCGAAGAAGCCCTGTTGAAGGCCGAGGAAGTCCGTCCGGACATCGTGCTGCTCGACATCGTCATGCCCGACCTCGACGGCATCGAGGTCATGCGCCAGTTGCGCGAGCGCCGCCCCGTGGCGGTGATCCTGCTGACCGCGAAGGGCTCGACCGCCGACAAGGCGAAGGGCCTCGACCTCGGCGCCGACGATTACATCGCCAAGCCGTTCCACCCCGACGAGCTGGCCGCCCGCGTCCGCGCGGTCCTGCGGCGATCGTCCGGGGCGCAGCCGGGAGCCGGCGTCGTCAAGTTCGACGACGTCGAGATCGACCTCGAGCGGCGCATGGTCACCCGTGGCGGCGAGCTGGTCCAGCTGTCCCGCACCGAGTGGCTGCTCCTCCAGCACCTGGCCGCGAATGCCGGCAAGGTCGTGCTGCACACCGAGCTCCTGACCAAGGTCTGGGGGCCCGAGTACCGAGACGACCTCCAGTACCTCCGGGTCTGGGTGTCACGGGTCCGCCGCAAGCTGGGCGCTGCCCCGGGCGAGCCCGGCCGCATCCGGACGTTCCAGGGCATCGGTTACCTGCTCGACGTCGAGCCGCCGGCCACGCCGGCCGAGGTCGAGATCGAAGAGAAAGTCGACGAGCGCGCCGCGCTGATCGGCTGACCATCGTTCGCGCGTCCCACGGGCCGCCGGCTTCCGGGCCGGCGGCCCGTTTGCGTCCCCGGCTGGTTGGCGCGCCGCTGCTCGCCCAGCGAGCGGTCCAGCGAACGGGGAGCCCTTCGTTCGCTCTCTTGCTCGCCGA
>DASTYU010000030.1:0-8169 GCA_035764655.1 Candidatus Limnocylindrales bacterium | reverse complement strand
GATCGCGCGCTGGCGGAGCGCGGACATGGCCGAGCGCGGCTACTTCAGCCACGACATCCCGCCGCGGGGCACGAAGGTGTTCAATGAGCTCAGCGAGCGCGGGTACTGCTACGTGGTCGCCGGCGAGAACATCGGCTGGCTGTCCGGCCCGGACGGCGGTGCCGAGGAACGCATCCACGCCATGTTCCTCGCCTCGCCCAGGCACAAGGCGCTGATCCTGGGAGCGGCGTGGGATGCGATCGGGATCGGGTCGTCCAAGGGCGCCGACGGCCGGCACTACTGGACCGTGCTGTTCGCGGAGACGTGCAAGTCCGGAGCGGCCACGGACGCGCCATCGGCCGCGCCCGCCATGCTCGTGTCGTTGATCGTCGGCCTCGCTCGGCTCCTGCCAGCCGTCTGACGGACGGGCTCGGATGCTAGACTCGGGTGGCCGGTCGCCAGACGCGTGACCGACCAACGGGAGTCGCAGTTGACGATCGCCCTGCCCAGACTCGATCGGACGACCGCCGACCAGCGCGGCATCACGATCGCCGATTTCCTGGTCCCCATCCGGGTCAGCGAACGAATCAGCGCCCGGGCCCGCCACATCGCCCTCATCGTGGCCGGAGCCCTGTTCATTGCCCTCACGGCCAACTTCGCCGTCCCCGTCCCGGGCAGCCCCGTGCCGCTCACCGGGCAGACGTTCTCGGTGTTGCTCGTGGGTGGGGCGCTCGGCATGCGCCGCGGGATCCTCGCGACGTCGCTGTACCTGGTCATCGGGTTCTTCCTGCCCGTGTACGCCCAGCAGGCGTCGGGCGTGTCGCACATCGCGTCGGTCGACGGCGGGACGCTGGTCCTCGGAGCGACCGGCGGCTACCTGCTCGGGTTCGTCATCGCGTCCGGCCTCGTCGGGCGGCTGGCCGAGCTCGGTTGGGACCGCAACATCGCCGGCGCCGTCGGGGCGATGGCGATCGGCAACGTGATCATCTACGTGTTCGGCCTGCCCTGGCTGATGGCCGCGACGGGCATGAACCTCGCCGACACGATCGCGGCGGGACTCACCCCGTTCCTCATCACCGACCTGATCAAGCTGGCCATCGCCGCGGGCGTGTTCCCGCTGGCGTGGTGGGTCGTCGGGCGACGACCGGGTGAGCGCTGACCACCGACCGCGGCGATCCGGGCCTGTTCGGCCCGGACAGCGAGGCCTGGCGCCTTGATCGCGAGGCCATGCTCCTGCTCGGCGCAGGTCCGCGAGCGCTGCTCCTCCAGATCGCCCACCCGTCGGTGGCCGCCGGGGTGGCGGAGCACTCGAACTTCCGCGAGGACCCGTGGCGGCGGCTGGACGGCACGCTGCGCAGTTACCTGACAATCGTGTACGGCTCGACGCGTGCGGCGCGAGCCGAAATCCGGCGTCTCAACGAGCTGCACCGCGGGATCAGCGGGCCGGGCTACGCCGCGCGCGACCCCGAACTGTCGTTGTGGGTCCACGCGACGCTGATCGAGTCGACGCTTGCCGCCTACGAGGCCTGGCTCGAGCCGCTGTCGCCCGAACGCCGGGCGCGCTTCTACGAGGAGACCAAGCCGCTCGGACGCGCGTTCGGCATCTCCGATGCGCTTCTTCCGGCGAACCTGGGCGCGTTCGAGGGGTACTACGCGGGCATGCTGGCGGCCGACGGCCCCGTGCATCCCTCACCGGTCGCGCGCGATCTGGCCCGCTCGATCCTGCGGCCGCCGCTCGCGCCGCTGGCGAAGCTGGCACCGGCTGCGGTGGGCGACGTGCTCCGCCCGCTGCTCGACCGGGTTCCGGTCGAAAGCTATGCCTGGACGCTGTGGCCGTCGGTCGGGCTGCTGCCCCCGGCCCTGCGCGAGGAATACGGGTTCACCTGGGGTTGGGCGCAGGAGGCGGTCAGTGGCTGGCTGGTTGCCGGCTGGCAGGCGTGGCGCCCCCTGATCCCCACCGGCTGGCGTTGGATGCCGCACGCTCGCGCAGCCGACCGTCGGATCGGCGCGACCGATCAGTAGAGGCTGGGGAAGCGCGGCCGGAACAGCTTCGAGAGGTTGAGCGGCGTGCCGTCGTCGAGCGCGTCCAGGAGCGTCCTGGTGCCGGCCAGCTTGTAGCGGTTGTCCGCGATATACCCGCGCAACGCGGCCCAGAAGGCGGTGGAGCCCATGCGGGTTCGGGCCGTGTTCAGCAGGTTCCCGCCCTGGATGTAGATGACCTCGTAGTAACACGCGCGTGAGTAGTAGTAGATCGAGTGGTCCAGCTCGGCGGTCGAGCACGAGCTGCCCCGGCGGGAAGCGAGGACGTGGCGCGTGACGAAGTCGGCGGCCGCTTCGTCGGCGAACGGCTCGCGGGCCTGGTTGCTGCCGACCAGCCCGTAGAACCACTGGTGCGCGACCTCGTGCGTGACGAGGTAGCGGTAGCGCGAGGCGTCGAGTCCGGAGGGCAGCCATACGAGCGCCGGAGACTCCATCGCGTAGCCGCCGGCCGATTGGACCACCCGCAACGTCGGATAGGGGTAGGACCCCAGCCTGGCCTTGAGCTTGCCGAATGCCCTCGCGCCCTCGTCGCGCAACCGGTTCGCCACGGTGCTGCTGCGTGCGATGCCGACGATCTTCGTCGACCCGACCGTCGTCGAGCGTGTCACGAAATCGGGCGACGCGGTGATCGTGAAATCGCGCACGTTGCGCGCCTCGAACGTCTGGCTCGCGCCTTCGGACGCGACCTTCTCGCCGCTCGTCGCGAAGCGCAACGTGCGGTCGGGCACGATCCGGACCCGAACGTAGGGACTGGTCGGCGTCACCACCGGGTCGCCGTAGTTCGGCCGGTCGAACGGTGTCCGCTTGCTGATCCACGGCAGCCAGCGATACAGGTTGGCGATGCCGTTGGTCCTGGTGAACATCCAGTTCGAACCGGTCAGCGACGACTTGAGTCGGGCGGCGTAGCGCACCTCGATGACGGCAGAGCCACCGGCCGGCAGCACGCCACCGAGCGGGACGATGATCGTCTGGTCGCTGACCGAAGCGTCGACCGCCGCGCCATCAACGGATGCGGCTGTCAGCGCCATGCCACCGAGCCGCGCGGCGGCCGTGTTGAGCTCCACGCGATCGATGCCGTCACCCGACAGGTTCACGATCGTCGCGATCGAGTGGACCTTGACGTTGCGCGACTCCCAGCCGATCCGGATCGTCGCGTCGTACCTCGCCTCGATCGCCAGGCTGGTGCGGTTGACGCTGCCCGGCACGATGTGCCCCTGGCCGACGATCGTCTGGGCGCGGGCCGGCGACGCGGCCGGGATCGGCGCGATGGCCGCACCGAAGCCCAGGACCGCGGCAAGGGCCGGAATCGCGAGCTGCGGGGGCCGGTGCATGCCCTCAGCCTACTGCGCCGCGGGATGGCCGCCAGTCCGACGGCAGTCCTAGACTGCGGTCATGACCGAGGTGGCCACGAGCGCGACCGAGGCGCTGGTGGATGCGATCCGCAACCGGCTCCCCGGGCTACGCCTGCTCACTGATGCGACCGACCGCGAGAGCTACCGGCGCGACGAGACGGCCTACCTTCAGACCGGCCTGCCGGGCGCCGTGGCGCTGCCGACAGAGACGCGCCAGGTCGCCGAGCTGGTCAAGTTGTGCGGCGAGTTCGGCGTGCCCATCGTGCCGCGCGGGGCGGGCACGGGCCTGTCCGGCGGCGCGGCGGGGATCGAGGGCGCGCTGACGATCGCGTTCACGGCCATGGACAAGGTCCTCGAGATCGACTCGGACAACCTTGTCGTCGTGACGCAGCCCGGGATCATCAACGCCGAACTCAAGAAGGCGGTCGCCGCCGAAGGGCTGTTCTACGCGCCCGACCCGGCCAGCTTCGAGATCTGCTCGATCGGCGGGAACCTCGGCACGAACGCGGGCGGGCTGTGCTGCATCAAGTACGGCCAGACGCGGGATTCGGTGCTCGGGCTCGAGGTCGTCATGGCCGACGGCACCGTGCTGCGAACGGGCGGCAAGAACGTCAAGGACGTGGCGGGCTACTCGCTGACCCACCTGATCGTCGGCTCGCAGGGGACGTTGGCGCTCGTGACGGAGGCGACGCTCCGCCTGCGGCCGATGCCGCCGCCGCGCTCCACGCTGATCGCGTTCTTCGCGACCCTGGAGGCGGCCGGCGAGGCCGTCGCGGGCATCGCCAGGGCCGGCCTGTCTCCGGTGACGCTCGAGCTGATGGACCGTTTCACGATCGGAGCGGTGGACGACATGCAGGGGCTCGGGCTGGATCGCGAGGCGGCCGCGATGCTCATGGTCGAGTCGGACCTGCCGGGCTCCGCGGCCGGCGTCGAGATCGACGGGGCGCGCGTCGTGTGCGAGGCGGCGGGCGCCACCCAGGTCGTGCAGGCCACGGATCCGCAGGAGGCGGACTGGCTGCGCCAGGGTCGTCGCGCGGCGTTCCACGCGCTTGAACGGCTGGGCACGGCACGGATGGAGGACGTCGGCGTGCCGCGCGCACGGGTGCCCGACATGATCGTGGCGATCGAAGCGGTGGCGGCCAAGCACGACGTGCGGATCGGGACGTTCGGGCATGCCGGCGATGGGAACCTGCACCCCACGTTCGTGTTCGAACGCGACGACCCGAATGCCGAGGCGGTCAACGAGGCGGCGCGCGGCGACCTGTACAAGGCGGCGATCGCCCTCGGCGGCACCATCACCGGGGAGCACGGCGTGGGTGTCGCGCGGCGCGACTACCTCGAGCTGCAACGCGGCGCGGACGCGATCCGGGTGATGCGCCAGATCAAGGATGCGCTCGACCCGAAGGGCATCCTCAACCCGGGCCGCGTTCTCGCCTGAGTCCCCCTGGGGCCCGCCCTTGACGGGCATCCGCCGTCACCCGATCATGGGCGGGTGATCTCGGCACATCTGTTCAGTACAAACGTGCATCGACCGGCATGAGCGGCGATTTCGAGCAGCTCGTGCAGGCGAGCCGTCTCTACTACGAGCTCGGCGAGACCCAGAACGCGATCGCCGAGCAGCTGGGCGTGACCCGGCCGCAGGTGTCGCGGCTGCTCAAGCGCGCGCGTGCCGAGGGGATCGTCGAGATCCGGATCGTCGATCGGACGACGGCCGAGTCCCCGGCCGGCGACGAGCTTCGGCGCACGTACGATCTCGATGCCGTCCACCTCGCGCCCACGATCAAGGGGCCCGAGGACCTGACCCGGCGGATGGTCGGCCGCCTCGCTGCGCAGGTGCTGCGCGGGGTCGTGCGCGACGGCATGATCGTCGGGATCGGCGACGGGGCCTCGATCTCGGCGCTGGCCGATGCCCTCGAAGACACGCCGACGCAGGTGCCGGCGACGGTCGTCCCGCTCGCCGGCGGGCATTGGACCGCGGGGCCGGGCCGCGAGCCCTTCCGGCGGGTCGCCGATGCGCTGGGAGCGCAGGTCCAGGGCCTGATGTCGCCCGGGCTGCTCGACGACGCCGGAACGCGTCAGGCCCTGGTTGGCCATGCCGGCGTCCGAAACGTGCTCGACCTCTGGGAGCGGCTCGACCTGGCGTGCTTCGGGATCGGCGGCCGCAGCTGGAGCGCGGTGTCCGTCGGCGAGGAGGTCGAGGCCCAGCTGGAGGCTGCCGACGCGGTCGGCGAGGTGCTCATTGCGCCGTACGACCTCGACGGCCGGTTTGTGTGCGCCGACCTGCGCGATCGGGCGATCGCGTTCGATGCCCGCGGCCTCGGGCGCCTGGCAATGTCCATCGGCATCGGGTCCGGGGAGGGCAAGGTGCGGCCGATCCTTGGCGCGTTGCGCGCCGGCGTCGTCAAGACGCTGGTGACCGACGTCGAGACGGCCGAGGCCGTCGTCGCCCTCGACCGCGAGACGCTCGCCGCCGGGGCGGGAGCGCACGCCTGATGGCTCGTGAGCGCGCGATCCTCGGGATCGACCTCGGCACCAACGAGGTGAAGTCCGGCCTCGTCACGTTCGACGGGCGGCTGCTGGCCTCGGCACGGGCCGGGTATCCCACGGATCTCGGGCGTGAGCCCGGCTGGGCGGAGCAGGATCCGGGCGCCTGGTGGGCTGCCGTGGTCGAGACGACCCGGGAGCTTGCCGCGCTTGACGTCGCCGAGGTCGTTTCCATCTGTGCGGACGGGCACGGCCCGACGCTGGTCGCGGTCGACGAGACCGGCCATCCCACACGGCCGGCGATCACGTGGCTCGACACACGCGCCGGCGCGGAGGCGGAGCAACTGGCATCCCGGACCGGGGTTCGCGGCTGGGCCCTGGGTGGGCTGCCGGCCGCTCTGTGGGTCGAGCGCAACGAACCGAAGGTGGCCGCGGCGACGGCGTGGTATCTCACGACGTCCGACTACCTCGCGTTCCGCCTGACCGGGGTCCCGGCCGCGTCCCTCGTCGCCAACCAGCTCGTGCCAACGCCGGCGGACGTCGAGGCTGCCGGTGTTCCCCGGACTCGATTGCCACGCGCGGTGGCCGCGGGCGCCATCGTGGGCGAGCTCAGCCCGGGTGCCGCCGCGGCGACCGGGCTGCCGGCCGGGACGCCGGTCGTCGGTGGAACCGTCGACGCGTTCGCGAGCTACCTCGGGGCCGGCCTGCTCGAGCCGGGCGACGCGTACGACCCGGGCGGCACGGCCGGTGGCCTCGGGGTGTACTGGGACCGCCCGATCGAGGTGCCCGGCGCATTTGTCACGCCGGCGCCGCTGCCCGGCTTGTACAGCGTGGGCGCGGCGATGGCGGCCACCGGTCGCGCGCTGGACTGGTATCGGACGGAGATCCTCGGCGGGACCGCCACGACGGAGACCCTGCTGCGCGAAGTCGCCGAAACGGAGCCGGGCGCAGACGGTCTCGTGTTCCTGCCATACCTCGCCGGAGAGCGTTCGCCGCTGTGGGATCCCAGCGCTCGGGGCGTGCTCGCGGGCCTGACGCTGGGCCACCGGCGCGGCCACGTCGCGCGGGCCATCGTGGAGGCCTCGGCGCTGGCGCTCCGCCACGTGGCGGAACCGATGCTTGCGGCGGGCATCCGGATCGACGAGCTGCGCGTGTGCGGCGGTCCGGCGCGGAGCGACACCTGGAACCAGGTCAAGGCCGACGTGACCGGCTTTCGGGTGGCGGTTCCGCGCGTGCTCGAGACCGGCGTCGTGGGCTCGGCGATCCTCGGTGCCGTCGGAATCGGCGGGTTCGGCGACGTGCGGGCCGCGATCCCCGCGATGACCGCCATCGACCGCCACCTCGAGCCCCGTTCGGAGCACGCTCCCACGTACGACGCGCTGTATGCCGCGTACCGTGCCCTGTACCCGGCCACTGCGCCCATCCTGCGCTCGCTGACCTCCGCCGAACCGCTGTTGGTCCGATGAGCGGAACCATCGAGCTGCGCGACCTCGCGTTTGCCTTCAGGGCACGGAACGGGGAGCCCTTGCTGGCCCTCGACGGCGTCGATCTCACCGTCCCGGGCGGTGGCATCGTCGCGCTCATTGGCCCGAACGGCTCCGGCAAGTCGACGCTGCTGCGGGTCATCGCGGGGCTGCTCGATCCGGGCCGCGGCGACGTCCATCTCGACGGGACGAGCGTCACCGGGCCGGATCCGCGGATCGGGCTCGTGTTCCAGGAGCCGCGGCTGCTGCCGTGGCGGACCGCCGCGGACAACATCACCTATCCGCTGGAGCTTGCCGGCTGGCCGCGCGAGCGACGCGAACGTCGGTTGCGGGACCTGCTCGACCTGACCGGCCTCGACGCGGCCGCCGCTGCTGCTCGACCCGCGGAGCTGTCGGGGGGCCAGCAGCAGCGCGCGGCAATCGCCCGATCCCTGGCCCTCCAGCCGGAGGTCCTGCTGCTCGACGAGCCGTTCAGCGCCCTCGACGCCCTGACGCGCGAGCGCTTCGATCTCGAGCTGCTGTCGCTCTGGGAGCGCACCGCGCCGACAATCGTGCTGGTCACGCATTCCATCCCCGAGGCGATCGTCGTGGCCGATCGCGTCGTCGTCCTCACGCCGCGTCCGGGCCGGGTCGCCGCGGACATCACGGTCGACCTTGTCCGGCCGCGCTCGCTCGCATCGATGGACGAGGCCGCGGTGTCGCGGACGGCCCGGCTCATCCGGTCGCATCTCGGCGAAGAGTCCGGCGGTGCCGGCGAGGAGTCCCGCCCGCGCCTGGTGGTGGCATCGTGAGCGTCCGGACCGTGCTCCCGGTCGCGGCCGCGCTCGTGG
>DASTYU010000029.1:0-7118 GCA_035764655.1 Candidatus Limnocylindrales bacterium | reverse complement strand
GGGCTGCTCTTCGGGACCAAGGACGGCACGCGCTTCGGCTACGTCGCTCTCGACGCCGAGTTCGGCAGCGGCATCCCGATCTTCGCGTCGGTGTCGTGGTTCGGCGCCGCGCTCCTGGCCGGCGTCAACGTCACCCCCGACCAGACGCTCACCGGCAACCACGGCGATGACTTCAACTGGTACCAGCACTGGTACGCCGCGTCGCCGGGACCGTACTCGGTGATCAATGCCCGCAAGTGGGTGCCGGCCGAGGACGCCTGGGCGGGCGGCGCCGGGGTGACGATCGGGTCGAGCGACGGAAAGGCGTGGAGCCTCAAGGCGTTCCTCGCGATCGTGTCGCCGGGACCGGTGCTCATCTTCGAGGGCCGGCTCCGGATCCTGCGGACGCGCGAGCCGCACACCGGGCCGCCGCGGTCGACGACGATCCGCGCCTTCGCCGCCCTCGATTGGAACGTGGGCGACTTCCTGCTCGCGCTCGAGGTCGAGTACAAGCTGCCGGAATCCGGGCTGCTCCTCGACGTCCATGCCGCGGGCGAGGTCTTCTCCGGTCACCGGCCGGACGACTGGCACGTCGCCGTCGGGTGGCCCGAGCCGATGAGCCGGCGCGTGCGGGCGAAGGCCCTCCGGCTCCTCGACTGGGACGCCTACCTGGTCGTCAGCGGCCGCGACATCGAACTGGCCGAGCGGACGTTTCCCGGCACCGCGTTCGTGGTCGGCTACCGAACGGGGATCGACAAGCGCGGCAAGTGGGGCCCGGTTCGGGGGGTGCTGGTCGTCTGGATCGCCGGCGACCTTGCCGTGTCTGTCCGCCCGTTCTACATGCTCGCCGAGGTCTCGCTCCACGGCGAGGCGAGCGTCAAGGTCTTCGGGATCGGGTTCGAGCTCCTGGTCGACGCGCTCCTCGCCGTCGAGGCGCCGGTCGGCGACGACGACGAGTACTTCGGCGGCAAGGTCAAGGTCAAGCTCGGCCTGCCGTGGCCGCTGCCGGACATCAAGAAGGAGATCCCCTTCGAGTGGGGCGACCAGACGGGCATGCCGCCGCCGATCACGCCGCTCGTCGACGGGGCGTCGGTCAGCCCGGGCTACAGCGTGGTCGGCGAGCGCCTGTACGAGCGCGAGACCGGCACGCTGGCCGGCATCTCGATGCCGCTCGATGGGCGGGTCGCGATCACCTTCCAGCGCCCGATGCGCTCGACGTGGGCGGGCGCCCCGACGCCGGTCGACCTGGCCCACCCGGACCTGGTCGGCGAGACCTATTACCGGTACACGCTCGAAGCGGTCCGGGTCCTTGTCACACCCGCGGGTGGCGCGCCGCACGCCGCCGCCGAAGACCTGTTCGGTCAGTGGACCCTCGGCCACGGCGATGCGAACGGGCCGCAGGCCGAGAGCCTGGTGCTGTGGGGGCTGACGCCATTCCCGGCCGCAGGCAACCTGGCCTGGCCCGGACGAACCGAGCGCCGGTCGTGGGCAGACCTCCTGCTCGATGGAACCAACTGGCCGTGCGGCGCGCTGCCGCCGACCGACCGTTGCGTCGACTTCGACATCGTGCCGCTCGGCGTGAAGGACCCGGAGTTGCGCTACCGGCCGGACCCGGCGTACGCGACCGTGACGTTCACGCCGTGGCCGAACTTCGCCCGAGGCGACAAGGTCGAGGACCAGGTCGGCGAGCCGGTCCAGGTGCCCCTCGCGATCGTCACGGCCGGCGGCAACGATGCGAAGGAGCACGTCCTCCGCCTTGCCCGCACCACATTCCTGGGCGGGATGGACGGCCAGGCGTCGACCGACGGCCCGGTCACGGACGGGGCCACCCTCGAAGGTGTGAGCATCGACATCCCGCGCAGCGTCCGGGCCCAAGGACGCGTCGAGCACGTCAAGGACCTCACGTTCCTGGCGGTCGTGGCGTTCGCGGACGATCAGGTCGTGACGGCATTCATCGAGGACGGCCCGGACTGGGAGATCGACACCGGCGACCAACCGTTCAATCGCGTCGTCGTCCAGGTGCATCCGCGCGGTGGGCCGGAGCGCGACCGCGGCGAGTCTCACGCCCTGTCGCGGTTCTGTTACGCCAGCGTGGGCGCGCTGGCGAACGACCTGGACGCCCGGGCGCAGCGGGAGCGTTGGCTCCACGTGCTGGGACCATTGACGATCGACGAACCGCCGACTGCCGAGGAGCCGTTCGGCGCCAAGCTCATCCACGAACCGCACGCCACCTACCGCGTCGAGCTCGATATCCGGACCGAGAGCACCGCGGCGCTCGACGATCCGTGGACCGACCACGGCACGGCGACCGAGGCCCTCACCGTCGGGACGGGCGGCGCCCCCGCGGATCTCACCCCGTATGTCGCCTCGGTGGCCCCGGGAGACGGTGCGCGGCCGTTCTACGCCGACTACGACCTGCGGATCGTCTACAACCAGCCCTACGTCGAGGCGATGTACAAGCGCGCGGGCGCGTTGCTCCGGGCGGACCTGTTCACCGCCAGCGGTCAGCGTGTCGAACCCACGGCCGTTCGCGAGCAGACGCCCACCCCCGCCCTGACCGCCGAGGTCGGCATGCTCGTCGATGCGCTGGAGGCCGCCGACTGCATCCCGGTCGACCTGGACAGCATCGCCGGTTTCGACGTGACGACGTACCGGACGCGGCTTTCGACCTCGACGGCGTACGAGGTCCGGGTGACCGGCGGCGGGCTGCCCGAAGCGGTCTACCGCTGGAGCTTCGTGACCAGCCGCTACCGGACCTTCGCCGAGCACCTGGCCGCGTTCCGGGCGCTGCCGTGGCATGAGCGGCTGCCGGCGGCCGTCGACTGGACGACTATTGCCGGTCGACTGCGTCCAACGGCGGACCGGGCCGCCGAAGACGAGGCCTGGCGGTCGATCTGGCAGACGGATCTCGGCTACCCGATCCGACCGCTCCCCGAGCGACCCGAGGTCACGATCCTGTGGAGCGAGCCGGCCGGGTTCGAGGCGCGGGCACTCAGCATCGTCGGGCCCGAGCCGCTGTTCGCAACCGACCGGACCGTGTTGCGGTTGCGACGCAAGCGCGTCCGGCTCGTCCTGACGCCGACCGGCCCACGGACGGTGGTCAGCTGGCCGGAAGTCAGCCATCGACTCGTCCGCTCGGTCGATGGCTCGCGCGGGCTGCTCATCGCCGTGGATCCCGCGGGCCAGGCCGTCGCGCTGGCGCCCGGCCAGTACCGCCTCGAGGCGACGTATCGGCTCAGCGGCGTCGCCGGGCTCCCCGACCTGAGCCGGCAGGGCGACACCACGGACGAGGCCGGCAGCTGGCCGTTCGCCGTGCCGACGACGCCCGATCCGATCGTGGATCCGGAGGCCTGACGATGACAGAGGTGCTCCTCCAGGATCCGCGGCTGACGCTCACCGGGGCGGGGTTCCTCGGGGACGACGAGGCGCAGGACGGCATCCACCTGCGCTGGTCGTTCGACCCGGACCTCGGGTTCCCGACGGACGGATTCCGGCTCTTCTTCAGGCCAGCCGCACCGGACGAGCTGCGCAAGGTGTCGTTCGCGCAACTCGCCCACCAGCTCGAACAGCAGGCTGCGCCGGCAGGGGTCGCGGACGGCGTCACCGTCCACCGTGCCGACGGTCGGCGGGTCGAGGCCGGCCGGCGCTGCGACCAGATCGGGCTGGACCTGGGTTCGACGCCGCTGGTGCTCCGGTTCCGTCCCTCGTTCGGCACGCCACTCGCGCCGGTCCGGCGGGTGACCGTGTTCGGGGTGGCCGAGCGCGGCGGCATCTCCGTCCGCGCCCGGCACGCCGGCCGGGTGGCGGATTGCGCCGCGAGCGGGCTGGCGGCCTGTGTCCGGCGGATCATTGACGACCGCGTCGCCGACGAGCTGACGAGGCTGGACGGCGCCGAGGTCATGCTCGCCGGCCGAGCGACGCGGGGACGCCGCGTCGCCGCGGCACCTGGCGGTCCCGACCGGCTCCGCGCGCTGGTGCATGCCGACCGAGCGGCCGCCTTGGAGCGCCTCCGGGAGATCGGTTTCCAGCCCGCGGCGACAACCTGCACCCCGTTCCAACTGACCGTCGAAGCGGATGCGATCGACGAGGTCCTGGTCGCCGGCTGCAACGCGGTGCTGGTCGGTGCGTTGTGGAGTCCCATCCCCGCCGACGAATGCGACAGGGGCTGGAAGCTGCTCCGCGGCCCGATCTGCCTGCCGGTCGACGCCGTGCCCGGCTATTCGTGCGGCCCCGAGGCGGGAACGGCCCGCGAGGTGGCCAAGGGTCGGCTGCCAGACCAGGCCGACCTCCCGCCAGGAGCGCCGTCGCGCGCCGAGCTCGATGCGCGCCTCCTTGGTCCCGACTTCGACGAGCTGCGCGCCTCGCTCGAGCAGGCCCTCAACGCCGGTGGCCAGTTCGTGACGCGCCTGCCAGCGGAGGACCCAGGGGACGGCACGACGTGGCGCTACGACGTCGTGCGTGACGCCCTGACCGCGGCGGCCGATCCCTACTTCGCCCGGGTGCTCGGGTTGTACTGGGTCCATCGCGAGCAGGATCCGAATGCCCGCTACGACTACAAGATCGAGGCCAGCTGGCCGATCGACGGAGAGAAGCGACGCCTGTGCTGGGTCGTCTACGACCGCGGGCTCGAGGCGCAGCCGGCCCTTGAACCGCCGTCCAACGTGACGGCAACCTCCCGCATCGGGGCGGCCCATGTGACGCCGGATGGCGTCCTCAACCCGTTCGAGATGGACGTCACCGTCAACTGGCGGCGGCCATCCGTGTGCGAGCTGACCGATCCCGTTCGCAGCCCGTTCGCGTACCTCATCGAACGGACATCCGTCGACGCGCCGGCGGCCGGACCGTACGAGCTGATCTCGCGGCGGCGTCTCGAGCCCGGGGCCGAGCCCGAGGTCGTGCCAGCGATCATTGCCGATCCCGACGAAGGCGAACCGGGTTTCCAGACCGGCTATTTCGTGGACCGGGGACCCGGCTACGGAACGTTCCATTACCGCGTCCTCGGCCGCGACCTGTTCGGCCGGACCAGCGATCCATCCGCGCCCGGTTCGGTCGTCGTCAGCGACGAGGTCGCGCCCGGCCCACCCCTCAACCTGGCCGCCGAGTACGCCGATCCAGCCGATCCCGACCGGGCCGGCGGAGCGCTGCTCGCATGGGCCAACCGCGACGTGCTGGCGGGCGAGCCGCCGCGGCCGGCGGTCGCGGTGCGCTGGATCTGGCCCGCCAGCCGGCAGCTGCAGTTCCCGGACCTCGACGAATTCCGGTTGTACTACCTGCCGGGCACCCTGAACCACGTCCTGGGAAGGATCGGCAGCGTCACCGAGGTTGCGGCGGGCGAGTACGACGTCACGACCGACATCGCGCCCGTGGGGCCCGATTTCCCGGTCGCGCAGACCGGCATCGACCTTGGTTCCCTGCGCAGTGAAGGCGAGGAGTGCACCGTCCTGACGCTCGCCGATGACGGCGGGACGCTGCGATTCCGTGTCCGCGCGAACCCCGCCGCACCGCCCCTCGTGGGCCCGGTCACCTTCCGGCTGGGTCGGGGCACCTCCGCCACCGCCAGCCAGCCGGCCCGCGCGCCGTACCCCCCCTTCCGAACGTTCGAGGAGCCGGCCCACTGGGAAGGCTTCCTCGCCGACCCGACCGCGCCGCCGGGAGCGCTCCGTGTCGCCGCCGACGGCTCGCTGCGGATGCCGCTGCCGGTCGGGCTGACCGCCAGCGACGTCGAGGTCGTCCGCGACACCGAGACCGTCGACGGCCAGGACCACTGGCACTACCGCATGCGCCTCCGCGGGATCGTCCTGAAACCCTCGCTCGAACGGACGCGGGTCGTCGCGACGTTCGGGATCGGCTCGGTGGACACGGCCGGCAACCACGGTCGCATCGCGCCGCCCGCCTCGATCGTCGCGACGTGGCGAACGCCGCCGACGGTGCCCGCGATCGTCTACCCGCCGGTCAACCTGGCGACGCCGGCGGACTACCACGGCACGTCCTGGTTCACCGTCACATGGACCGCCCAGCCCGGCATCGGCTACCAGGTGTACCGGGCGATGGACCTCGACCTGCTGGCGTCCGCCGGGATCGCCCTCGCCGATCATCGCGGAATGAGCGACGACGACCAGCGGCTCCAGCTCCAGCAGCTGGCGCTCGACCTCGACCACATCGAGGCCTTCGGGCTCGTCACTGCGGCACCGCTCGAGCGCCCCGGCGGCGGCCCGCTGCACCATCGCGACGCCCTGCCGGGCGGCGTTGCCAACCGCTTCGTCTACCGGGTTCGCGCCATCGATCGGTCCGGCAACGTCGCACCCTGGCCGCCGTCGCCGCCGGGCGCGACCTGCGTGATCGTCGACGTTCCCGGCGGCCCGCCGTCGCCGCCCGTGTGGGCCGGAGCCGACTACCCGGCGAGCGGAGGCGTGATCCTGCGCTGGGTGCCCAATGCGGCCGGCGGTCTCGCGGGCTACCGGCTCTATCGGGCCGAGGATCCCGGGGCGGCCGATGACACGCGCTCGATGACGCCGCTGTTCGCCGCGCCGCAGCCCGAGGGCGGCGGCCAGCTGTCGGGCGTGGTGCTCACCCGCGACGTGGCGGGCGCCATCGTCAACGTGGTCGAACTGGCGGCCGGCGACGTGACGCCCGGCCGGCTCGTCCAGTTCCTCGATGCCGGGGCGCCGGCCGGCCGCCCGGTCTACTACCGCCTCGTCGCCCAGGACGAGCACGGCCAGCGCTCGCCTGCCTCGGCCCGCCTCGTGGTCCAGTTGCCGCAACGCCGTCCGCCCGAGCCGCCCGTCTGGCAGCCGGCGGATCGCGCACCCGGCCAGGTCACGCTGGCATGGACGGCCGAGCCGGGCCTCGAATCGCTGGTCCTCCGGCGCAGCGACGTCCCAATGTGGCGGCCGCTCGGGCCGTGGGCCGCCCCCGGCGACTACGCCCTCGTCGACACGCAGGTCACGGCCGGCAGCGAGTACGACTACCGCGTCCGCGTCCGCGACGCTGTCGGCCACGTGGTCGACGGTCCCATCCTCCACGTCATCGCCATCTGACAGAGGCCGACCCGTGCCCGAGTTCACCGGCAACGTCCACAACCTCGAACTGGCGCTCCCGTTCCCGACACCGGATACGGGAACCGGGCCGTATTTCGCCAT
>DASTYU010000028.1:0-9714 GCA_035764655.1 Candidatus Limnocylindrales bacterium | reverse complement strand
CTGGGCTACATCGCGCTGGCCAGTGAAGACCGCGTGTCGCTGAGCGTCATGGCCGGCCGGGTGTCACGTCGACGGACGGGTCTGCGTGGTTCGGGCCGGGTGTTCCGGTTGCTCAGCGATCTCTCGGCGGTCGAACCCGCGGCCGGACCCACCGACCTGCTGGCGACCGCCCGGCATGCCGCGGCCCAGCTGACCGGCCGCGGTGTTGTCGTCCTCTTGTCGGACCTGCTGGATCCCGCCGCCGACCGCGTCATCCGGGATCTGGCGGCCACCGGTTCGGAGCTGGTGATCATCCACGTGTTGTCGCCCGACGAGCTCGATCCGGCGCTCGAAGGCGACCTCCGCCTCGTCGATGCTGAGACGGGCGACGGCGTTGACGTCACCGCGGATCTCGGCACGCTCGACGCGTACAAGGTGCGCCTTGCCGCGTGGAAACAGGGCTTCGCCGACCTCGCCGCACGTCGGCGGGCGAGCTATGTCGACCTGTCGTCGGACACGAACCTGGCCGAGCTGATGTTCGCCGAGCTGCGTCGCCGGCGGGTCGTGGGGTAACCGCCGATGCCGCTGCTGAACCCCCTCGCCCTGCTCGGGCTGCTGTTCATCCCGGCGGTCATCGCGATGTACATGCTCAAGCTGCGTCGCGACGAGGCCACCGTGCCGTCCACGCTGTTGTGGACGCGGCTGCTCACCGACGTCGAGGCGAATGCGCCGTGGCAGCGCCTGCGGCGCAGCCTCCTCCTGCTGCTCCAGTTGCTGCTGGTCCTGATCCTCGTGCTGCTCGCCGCGCGCCCGTTCCTCGAGCGACCGGCCGGCTTGGCCCGCGACATCATCCTCGTCGTCGACACGTCGGCGAGCATGGGCGCCACCGACGTGCTGCCGAACCGGCTCGAAGGCGCGAAATCGGCCGCGATCGAGGCGCTTAAGGAGCTGCCGACGGGCGGCAAGGTCAGCGTCATCGCCGCCGAGCGGACGGCGCGGATCGTGGCCAACGAGACAAACGACCTGGGTCGCGTCCGGCAAGCCATCAGCAGCCTCGAACCCACGAGCACGACCGGGGATCTCGGTGACGCGCTGGAGCTCGCCTCGAAGCTGGCCCGGCGCTCCGGCGACGCGCAGATCCTCGTCGCAACGGACGGCGCGCTGGCGAGCACGCCGACGACCGAGGTCGATGCGCCGATCTCCGTCCTGCCGGTCGGTCGTGATCGCAAGAACCAGGCGATCGTCGCGCTGGCGGTGCGGACCGACCCGTCGGCGCTGACCCAGTCCGCGTTCGTGGGCGTCGCGAACCTCGATCTCGAGCCCGCCGAGCGGCGCCTGGAGGTCTACGGCGACGGGATCCTCATCGAGGCCCAGGACCTGACGCTCGACCCGCAGACGCGGCAGGACATCGTCATCGACGACATCACCAACGGCAGCCAGCGGGTGGTGCACGTGCTCGAGGTCCGGCTGACGGCGGCGGACACCGAAGCGACCGGCGATCCCGACCAGCTGGCTCTCGACGACCACGGCTGGGCCATCGTCCCGCCGACCCGCGAACGGGTGATCCTCGTCGTCGGCGAGGGCGACCCGTATCTCGAGACTGCGTTGTCGAAGCTGCCGAACGTCGACTTGTGGCTCGGCACACCGGCCGACTACGCGCGCAATCCGGACAACCCCGAGGGCAAGCGGTGGGACCTCGTCATCTTCGAGGGCGACCTCCCGGCCGAGCTCCCCGACGTGCCGATCCTCGCCATCGCGCCGGAGCAGTCGGGCCCGCTCGGCCAGGTCAACGGCACGCTGACGAACCCGGGACTCGGGACCCTCGACCCCGACGAGCCGATCCTGAGCTTCGTCGACCTGTCGACGCTGCACATCGCGGAATCGGCACGGATGACGCTGCCCGACTGGGCGCGAACCGTGATCCCCGGCCCGCGCGGCGCGCCGCTGCTGTACGTCGGGGAGCGCGATGGCCTGCGCACGGCCGTGCTCGCCTTCGATCCTCGCCAGTCGGACCTGCCGCTCCAGGTGGCCTTCCCCGTGCTGCTCGCCAACCTGACCGGCGAGCTCCTCGGCGGCTCATCGGCGCCGATCGGCTCGATCCACCCCGGCGACCCGGTCGAGCTCACGATGCGGCCGGACGTCTCGGGCCTGCGTGTCACCGGCCCGGACGGGTCCGTCCACGAGCTGGTCCAGGGCGTCGACGGCGGCTCGCGGGTCACCTTCAGCGCAACCGAAAAGCCCGGGGTCTACACGGTCACCCCGATCCTCGATCCGGACGCCTCGCCTGCGCCATCCGAAGTGGCCACTCCGGCTCCCTCGGCTTCCGGCGCCCCGGCAGTGGCCCAGGACGAGGACACGCCGAGCTCGTTCGTCGTGGCCATGTTCGATGTCCGTGAATCCACGATCACCCCGGGCGACGGTCGTGGCCTGGTCGAGCTGGGTGCAGCCGCAGGTGAGCAGCCGGGTGCGACTCCCGGAAGCGCGGGCGGCCAAGCGGTCGAGCGACCGACCACCCGGGACGAGCTGTGGATCCCGATCCTGCTCGTCGTCCTGGTCGGCCTGTGCATCGAATGGGCCGTCTACCACCGCGACGCGCTGGCACGCATCCGGCGCGGCTTCGCGACGCGTCTCGGGCGCGCCGGAGGGAGCGCGTAGATGGGCATCGCCTTCGAAGCGCCGCTGTTCCTGCTGCTGCTCGTCCCGGCGTTCCTGATCACGATCGGGCTGCACATCGCGGCGCGACGCAGGGTCGGTGCGGGAAGGCGCAGGATCGCCCTCGGCATTCGGTCGCTGCTGCTCGCGGCGCTCGTGCTCGGCCTCGCCGGGCTGCAGGTCGTCCTCCCTGTGAACCGGCTCGCGACGGTGTTCGTGGTCGACCTGTCCGATTCGATCGGAAGCGGCGGCCGCGAGGACGGCCTCGCATTCGTGCGAGCCGCGCTCGAGGAGATGCCCAAGGACGACGTCGCGGGCATCGTCGCGTTCGGCAAGGAGGCGCTCGTCGAACGGCTGCCCAGCGACCTGGCCGAGATCGACCGGATCGCCTCGGCCCCGGTGCGATCCGCGTCGGACATCGGTGCAGCGCTGCGGCTGGCGACCGCCCTGTTCCCGGACGACGCCCAGAAACGGATCGTGCTCTTGTCGGACGGCAACGACACGACCGGGAGCGGGCAGGCGGAAGCCGCCTTGTCGGCGGCTCGCGGCGTGCGCATCGAGACCCGCCAGATCGGCCTCGGCGCCAACGACGAAATCCTCGTCGAGCGCGCATCGAGCCCGTCGACGACCCGCCTCGGCGAGGAGATCGGGATCGTGTCCGAGATCCGCTCCTCGGTCGCCCAGCCGGTCACCGTCCGCCTGTTCGTCAACGGGATCCAGGCCGGCGAGCCGCAACGATTGGACCTCGATGAAGGCGCCAACACCGTCCGCTTCTCATATGAGCCGGTTGAGGCCGGCTTCCACCGTTTCCGGGTCGTCGTCGAGGCCGGGCGTGACACGTTCAGCCAGAACAACCGCGCCGATTCGAACACAATCGTCCAGGGCGAGCCGCGAACGCTCGTCCTCGCCGGCGACGAGATCGTGGCCGACGATCTCGTGGACGCGCTCGAGCGCCAGCGCCACCAGGTCGACACGATCGTGCCCGAGACGCTGCCCGAGCTCGACCAGCTGCTCGACTATGACAGCGTCGTCCTCGTAGACGTACCGCGAATCCGCCTGAGCGACCGCCAGCTGGCGACGCTGCAGGCCTACGTGCGTGACCTGGGCCGCGGACTGGTGATGGTCGGTGGGCCGCGCAGCTACGGCGCCGGCGGGTACGAAAGCACCCCGCTCGAGGAGACGCTCCCCGTCGAAATGGGCGTGCGCGACCGGCAGAAGCAACCGGATGTCGCATTGGTGGTCGTCATCGACAAGTCGGGATCGATGGACGCCTGCCACTGCAACACCGCAGGCGGGGGCATGGGTGGCGGACCCGGCACCGGCATCGCGGGCGTGCGCAAGACCGACATCGGCAAGGAGGCGATCCTCCGTGCCGCGGCGGCCTTGACCGATCGTGACGAGCTGGGCGTCGTCGCCTTCAACGAGCAGGCGCACTGGGTGGTCCATACCCAGCCGCTGGGCAACGTCGGCGACCTGCAGGGCGCCATCGCGGGCATTCGGCCGGACGGCCAGACGAACATCTTCGAGGGCCTCGAGGCCGCCGTCGACGACCTCGAGGGCGCCACGGCCACGCGCCGCCACATCATCCTGCTCACCGACGGCTGGTCGTCAACCGGCCAGTACGCCGGTCTTCTCGACCGGATGGCGGCGGCCGGGATCACGCTCTCAACGGTCGGCGCGGGCGGCGGCTCGCAGAACCAGTTCCTGGCCGGTCTCGCCGACAAGGGCGGCGGGCGCTACTACGACGCGGCAAACCCGGCGAGCATCCCGGACATTTTCCTCAAGGAGACGCAGCAGGTGTCCGGGCAGCAGATCGTCGAAGAGAACTTCTTCCCGATCATGACCTCCTCGTCGCCGATCCTGCGCGGGCTCGACCAGGGTTTCCCGCAGCTGCGCGGGTACAACGGCACGACCGCCAAACCCGCCGCGCAGACCGTGCTCGTCACGGCGCGTGACGACCCGCTGCTGGCGCAGTGGCAGTACGGCCTCGGCCGGTCGGTGGCGTGGACGTCGGACTCGACCGGCCGGTGGGCGGCCGACTGGGTCCGCTGGAACGGGTTCAACCGGTTCTTCAGCCAGCTCGTAAGCTGGACGTTCCCGGGCGAGGAATCGGGCGGGATCGAGGCGAGCTTCGTCACTGAAGGGGCGAACACGAAGTTGCGCATCGAGAGCGTCGAGGAAGACGGCTCGCCACGTGACTTCTTCTCGACAACGGCCGCGATCGTCGGGCCGACGCTTGAGGGCGACACGGTCGACCTCGTGCAGGTGGCGCCCGGGGTCTACGAGCAGGATCTCGGCGAGATCGAACCGGGTGCCTACTCGGTGCGGGTGACCCAGGAGCGGCCGGGGACCGCGGCGCTTGGCCGGACGCTCGGCCTCGTGTCGCCGACCGCGGCCGAATACCGGATCCTCGGTCCGAACGAGCCGTTCCTCACGGCGCTTCGGGCGGCAACGGGTGGGATCGCCATCGAGGACCCGCTGCAGGTCTGGACGCACGACCTGACGTCGACCAGCCGGTTCACCGACCTGTGGCCGATCCTGCTGGTCCTTGCGCTGATCCTGTGGCCGCTCGACATCGCCTTCCGGCGCGTATCGATCGGGCGACGCGAGCTGGGCGCGGCGCGCGGCTGGGTGGCCGGCGTCGGGCGGCGAAAGACGGTTGCACCGCGTCCGGCAGTCTCCGAGGGCCTGCTGGCCGCGCGCAACCGGGCGGGGTCGTCCGGAGCGCGGAGCGCCCTGCGCGCCGAGCCCGAGGCGGCGCCCGCTGCTGCACCCGCGTCGGCACCGCCGGCGCCCGCGACGGCCGCTCCCGCTCCCCCTGCTGCTGCGCAGCCTCCGAAGGACACGCCCCCGGCCCCCGCACCGGCCTCCTCGGACACGCTGGCGCGCCTCCGGGACGCCAAGCGGCGAGCGCGCGAACGCTGACCGAGCGGCCCCTTCGGGCCGCCCGTGCTAGCCTCGCGCCATGTCCCCCACCCGCCCGGCGGCAGGCCGGCTGGCAGTCGTGCCCGTCGTGCTGGCGACGGCATTCGTGGTAGCCGCGTGCGGCGTCCTGACGACCACGCCGCCGGCCCCGACTCCGGCCGACTTCCAGGGCATCGCATCGGAGATCGTGCGGCGCGGGATCGCCATCGAGCACCTCGTTTCGGGCGACGCCGGCTGCAACGACCCGGTGCTCAACCCGACCGCGATCGGGCTGGACGCGAGCGGGCTTGACCAGGCGGAACAGGTCCGGCTGTACCTCTTCATCTTCCGCAACCGCCAGGTCTACGAGCGCCTGCGGGCATCCGTCGACGAGTGCGCGCAGAGCTTCGTCACCGACCCCGAGACGTTCGAATCGATCGAATCCTCGCCGTTCGTCCTGGCTGGTCAGGGGCCGTGGGCGCCCGAGTTCAAGGCGGCACTTCGCGATGCCCTGACGGAGGCGTCCGGGACGGGCGACTGACCCGGACCGCACCCGTCCCGCGCGGTCCTCACCCGACCGCACGATGACCTTCGTCCCGGTCCAGGACCGGGACCGCTCCACCTTCCCATCGCCGGTGGGACGACCGGGTGAGGGTGCCGCGAGGGGTGGTTCGCGATGGTGCGCGCATGAGCCCCGCCCGCGTGCCCTACCGCCGGATCCTCCTTCCGTTCGCCCTCGCCCTCCTTCTCGTCGTCGAGTCGGTCGCGGTCGCCTCCGCGGTCTTCGCCCGCTCGGCATCGACGGACGGCAGCAGCGCGGCAGCGACCTCGTTCGTCCCGCTCGCCACCGAAGCCGGCGTACGGGAGCGCTCTGTCGACGACGCGCAGCCGGTCTTCGAAGCGAACGTCGCGCCCATCGCGGAGCCCGCCGCCCCGGTCCGCGTCCTGCAGCAGCCGGTCCTGGCGTCGGTCAACAAGGCCAAGAGCCAGCCGAAGGCGAAGTCGGGCGGTTCCGGTGGCTCCGCGAGCTCCGCGCCGGCCAGCGTCCGCGGCAAGAACCGGATGTCGTTCCCGGCCCTCGGCATCAACCGCTCCGTGTACTTCTTCTCGTGCTCGAGCAAGGCCTACCCGGGCAACGTCGTCTATCGCTGGGGCTGCGCGGGAAGGAACAACGTGTACCTGTTCGGGCACGCGCACAGCGTCTTCAAGCCGCTCCACGATGCGTACGTCAGCGGCCGCCTCAAGAAGGGCATGAAGGTCTCGTACGCAGACTCGAAGGGCAAGGTCCGGACCTACAAGCTGATCTGGTGGAAGGTCACGACGCCCACGAACGGCGCCTTTGCCTACGCGGCCCAGTCGCGCCCCAGCCTGACGCTCCAGACGTGCGTCGGCGCGAAGAGCCAGTACCGCCTGATCGTCCGCTTCGTCCAGGTCTGACGGGCGCCGGACGCCGCTCCCGTCAGCGGCCCGATTCCTGTCATCTACGCACCCGGTGCGTGCCAGACGCGAATTCGTCTCTGCGGCTTCGTTGAGTTAGCCGCCCACGACTACCTGGTCGCCCGAGTCGCCCTCCCAGCGCGCCTAATACGCACCACATGCGTAGATGGCGGAAATCGAGCTAGACGACTCTCAGGTCGAGGATGCGTCGCGCGATCACCAGGCGCTGGACCTGGCTCGTCCCCTCACCGATCTCGGTCAGCTTCGCGTCGCGCATGAAGCGCTCAACGGGATAGTCCGCGACGTAGCCGTAGCCGCCGTGGATCTGGATCCCGTTGTTGGTGGCTCGGCTCGACACCTCGGATGCGAACAGCTTCGCCTGCGCGGCGGCGAGCCCATAGTCGCGGCCCTGGTCCTTGAGCCATGCAGCGCGGTACACGAGCTGACGCGCGGCCTCGATCTCGGTCGCCATGTCGGCGACCATGAATGCGACGCCCTGGAACGAGCCGATCGGCCGGCCGAACTGTTCGCGCTGCTGCGCGTACGGGATCGACGCGTCGAGGGCGGCCTGGGCAAGCCCGACGGCCAGCGCCCCGATCGAGATCCGCCCGCTGTCGAGGATGGCGAGGAACGTCTTGAAGCCGCTCCCCTGCTCGCCGAGCAGGTTCGCAGAAGGGATCCGGGCGCCCTCGAAGCGCAGTTCGCCCGTCGCCGACGCGTGCAGGCCGAGCTTCTCTTCGAGACGGCCCACGCTGAACCCCGGGGTGTCCGCGGGGACGATGAACGCGCTGATCTCGGGGCGACCCTGCGCGTCGCTCCCGGTCCGGGCGGTCACCACGTACGTGCCCGCCTGGCCGGCATTGGTGATGAACCGCTTGGTGCCGTCGAGCACCCAACTGCCGCCGTCCGGGCCGTCCTCGAAGCGTGCCGTCGTGCGCGTGCCACCCGAATCGCTACCGGCGCCCGGTTCGGTGAGTCCATAGGCGCCGATGACCTTGCCGCTCGCCATCGGGACCAGCCAGCGCTGCTTCTGCTCGTCACTGCCCGCGAGGTGCAGTGGGCCGCAACCGAGGCTGGTGTGCGCGGCGACGATCAGCCCGAGCGAGCCCCATACGCGACCGATCTCCTCGATCGCGACGGCGTAGGCAAGCGTGTCGAGCCCGGCGCCGCCCTCGTCCTCGGGGATCGGGATGCCGAGCCAGCCGAGCTCGCCGATGCGCCGGACGATCTCCGTCGGGAAGCGCCGTTCGCGCTCGTGCTCGTCGATGACCGGCGCGACCTCGCTGGTCATGAACTCCCGAACGGTGTCGCGCAGCAGGGCGTGCTCGGGCCCGAGGTCGTAGTCCATCGACCCGAGCCTACCATCGCCCGACGGCACCGCGTGCGCCGATGCGCTAGCCTTCGTCAATGCCCGAGCCGCAGCACTCGGCTCCCGGCGCCGTCACCCATCCGGGACTCGCAGCCACCGGCGGGTCGGCCACCGTCCCGGGTGCCTCCTCCCTCCGCCGCGAACTGCTCGTTCGGCTCCGCCGCGAGGGGCCGTCCTCGCCCGACCACCTGGCCGCGGCCCTGGGGGCCAGCCGCACCGGCGTGCTCCAGCAGCTTCGCGCGCTCGAGGCGGCGAACCTGGTCCGGCGCGAAACAGTCCGTCACGGCGTGGGGCGGCCGCGTCACGTGTACGACGTGACGGAGCACGCGCAAGACCTCTTCCCGAACGCGTACGACGGCCTGGCGACCGGGCTGCTGGCGGCAATCCGTGCCGTCGGCGGAGAAGCGCTGGTCGACGACGTCTTCGAAGCGCGCCGGCGGGCCACCACGGAGCGCGTCCGGGAGCGGCTTGCGGGGCAGCTGCCCGCGAATGCCTCGGTTGAGGACCGCGCGCGCGAGCTTGCCGTGATCCAGGACGAGCAGGGATACCTCGCCGAGGCGATCCTCGGGTCCGATGGCACCATCCGCATCGTCGAGCACAACTGCGCAATCCACCACGTGGCGACGGACGCGAAGGCCGCATGCCGCGCCGAGCTGGAGCTGTTCCGCGCCGTCCTCGGCCCGGACGTTGAGCGGGAGACGCACATCGCCGGCGGCGACCGCTGCTGCACGTACCGGGTGGGCAGCGCTTCGGACTGACGCTCGACGGCCCACCGGATTTCGCCACCTACGCAAGGCATGCGTACTGGACGGCGGAAACGCCCGATTCGCGGAGCAAGATAGGCGAGGACGGCTCATTCGCGCGGTCGGGGACTCGAAGTTCGCGCCTACCACGCACCCGGTGCGCAGATGGCGGAAACCTGGGCGGCTAGAAGCGACCTTCAGGCTTCTTCGCGCTCGACGACGAGGCGGTGAGCCGGTTCGAGGCGCGGCGCCGGCACGTCGGAGACGTTCGGCACGAAGGAGGCGGCAAGCGACGTTTCGGCGGCCCGCTGCTGATCCTCCACCGACAGGATCCCGAGCCGTCCAAGCTGGGCCATCTCGTCCCGGATATAGGTCTTGAGCATCTCGGGACCGTCGGTGTTGATCGTGAAGCGGACATCGTTGCGCCGGAACGTGTCGAAGATCCAGCGGAACTCGTCCCAGCCCGACACCACCCGCGTGTTCAGGTTGGATGTCGGGCAGATCTCGAGCACGATGCCTCGCTCCCTGATCATCGCCATGGCGCGCGGGTCGTAGGCCGCCTTGACGCCATGGCCGATCCGGTCGGGTTCCAGAAGCTGGACGACCCGGGCAACCTCGTCGATCGGCCCC
>DASTYU010000027.1:0-12424 GCA_035764655.1 Candidatus Limnocylindrales bacterium | reverse complement strand
CGGGACGTCCGGGCGCGACGAGTGGGCGTCGGTCACGGCGGAGAGTGTCGCATAGCGCACGCTCACTGGGCTGTTGGGGCCGGGGTGACCTGGAGGTTCGCGTCGCGGAGCGTGAGAAGGTCCGGGGTCGTGATGGCGGCGTGCGCGATGCGCCGGAACAGCGCGAACGACATCACCGGCATCTCGATCTGGCCGACGCGCAGGGTCGTCGGGCGGCCCTCCTCGATGCGGATGGCCACGATGAGGTCCGGCCGGCCCTTCTCGCGGGCCACGTAGCCAACGAACGAGTAGTTGAACTTGTTGTGCTTCCAGCCGCCCCGGCCCTTGTTGGCCTTCGGGTCCCAGATCTGGGCCGTGCCGGTCTTGCCACCGACGTGATAGCCCTGGATCAGCGTGCGATCGCGGTAGAACGGCACCTCGGTGACGACATGGTCCATCAGTCGCGTGAGCTGCTTCGAGAGCTTGCCCGACAGGACGGGCGTGCCGGTCGAGATCGGGATGTCGCGATTGCCGATCGACCTGACGACGTGCGGCTGGATCAGCTTCCCGCCGTTGACCATCGCCGCGTAACCCGTTGCGAGCTGGATCGGCGTGACCGCGACGCCCTGTCCGAATGATCCGTTGGCGAGGTCGATCTGGCGCCACGGCGTGATCGCCGGATCGCGGACGTACGCCTCGGCCGAAACCTCGCCGGCGACATCGATTCCGGTCGGCTGCCCGAAGCCAAGCCGGACCCACATCTCGTGGAGCGTCGCGGCCGCCTTCTTGGTCGTCTTGCCGAGACCCAGGGCAACCTTGGCGGCGACGACGTTGCGCGACCACGCGATGGCGTCCTCGAACGTCAACCAGCCCATGCCCTGGCGGTTGGCGTTGTCGATCTTCGTGCGGCCCTTGTCCAGCCGCAGCGTGCCCACGTCCTTGATCCGGGTGCCGGGCGTCACCGTGCCCTTCTCGAGGGCGGCGGCCGCAGTGAACATCTTGAGCACCGAGCCCGGCTCGTAGACGCTCGAGACGATCGGATCGATGAAGCGCGACGGGTCGCTCGAGGCGATCGCCCGGTAGTCGTTGGCGTCATACGACGGGTACGTGGCCATTGCGTAGATCTCGCCGGTGTATGGATCGAGCACGACCGCGGAGACGTTCTTGGCCTGGTCGGCGATCCACGCGGCGAGCAGCTCCTGCTCGAGGGTGATCTGCAGCCCGGCGTCGATCGTGAGATTGAGGTCCGTGCCGGGCAGCCCATCCTGGTCGACGTGGGCTGTATCGCTGAGCACGCGCCCGGTGATGTCGCGCTGGGCGATGGCCACCCGCGGTGTCCCGGCGAGCGTGTCCTGGTAGAACTGCTCGACGCCGTACTGACCGATCCCTTCCCGGTTGACGAAGCCGAGCAGGTGCGCGGCAAGCGTTGACTCCGGCCCCCCGCCCTCCTGCGGGTACACGCGAACCGGTTCGGGCTCGAGGCTGACATCGGCGATCCGGCCGGCTGCCAGGGCCTCGCGGATCCGCTCCGACGTGGACGGCGCAACGCCATGCGCGATGATCACGTACGCCTTGTCACTCGCGAGATTCGTCCGGAGCGTCGCGGCGCCGGCCTCGTCCAGCCGCAGCATGCGGATCAGCTCGTCGGCTGTCTTTCGGCGCTCGTCCGGCGTCATGTCCCTCGGCGCGGCGGCGAGGCGGTCCCGGTCGACGGTCGTCGCCAGGGCGACCGTTCCGCTGCGGTCGTAGATCGAGCCGCGCCGGCTCGGCGTCTCGATGCGAACGGTCGTCTGCGCAAGTGCCCGCTCGAGCAGCCAGTCGCGCTCGACCACCTGCCAGAACGCCAGGCGGCTGACGAGCGCCAGCGACGCCACGACGAAGACGACCAGCAGGACGAGGAGGCGGAGGCGCGAATCCGTACGTCCGAGCATCGGTCGATACGGCTCAGCGACCGGGCAGGACGAGAGGCTCGCCGAGCTGGGTCAGCCCGGCGTCGATCGACAGCTTGCGGATCGCCGGCTCCTGTCCGAGCCGCTCCAGGTCCGAGTGGATCTCCTGCTGCTGGGCGAGGAGGCGGTCACGCTCCAGCTGCAGGCGGTCGATGTCGTAGGTCGTCGCCGAGACGCGGACGTCCTGAGCCAACGAGAAGAACGCCAGCAGGAATGCCACGACGATCCCCCCGAGCACGATGCTGGTGCGGCTGGCACGCCGGCGCGCCCGGACCGTGCCGCGCATGCGCCGCCGGGGCAGAGCCGGCGCCTCGGCGCGCGGCTGACGGCGGGGCAGGAGGATCGAACGCGGTCGCGCGCCCTCGTAAACGGCCATCGGTCAATCGGCCGCGTAGTGCAGGCGCGGCATCCGCGGGTCGAGGAAGCCGAACGGATCGGCCTGGCCGGGTGAGCCCCAGCCTTCCGCTTCGTGCTCGAGTTCGGAGTGGTGGCGGCGATCGTGGCGCTCGCGCACCTCGTGCTGGCGACGGCCGTACGCCTTGCGACGACTCGTCTGGTGCCGACGGCTCATGGTGGGGGCTCCTCCTTCCTGGCTACGCTGCGAGACGCTCGGCCGCGCGCAGGCGCGCGCTCCGGGACCGTGGGTTGGTGGCGACCTCCTCGGGGGTCGGCGTGACGGATTTGCGGGTCAGCAGCCTGAGCCGCGGGTTCCGGCCGCACACGCAGACCGGCAGCTCGGGCGGACAGACGCAGCCGCGCCGCTCCGCGGCGAAGAAGCGCTTGACGATGCGGTCCTCGAGCGAGTGGTAGCTGAGGACGACGAGGCGGCCGCCCGGCCGCAGCAGGTCCACCGCGGCCGCAAGGCCGGCTTCGAGCGCCTCGAGCTCCTCGTTGACCGCGATCCGCAGCGCCTGGAATACGCGGGTCGCCGGGTGTGTTCTCCGCGGCTGACGCGGGTTCGGTGGCGCAACCCGCTCGACGAGCGCGGCGAGCTCCTCGGCGGTGGCGACGGGCACCTCGCGCCGGGCGTCGACGATGGCGCGCGCGATCCGGTTCGCCCGCGGCTCCTCGCCGTAGCGCCGGAAGAGGGCCGTCAGCTCGGCGGCGTCCAGCGTGGCCAGCAGCTCCGCGGCGGGCACGCCCCGGCTGGTGTCGAAGCGCATGTCGAGCGGGCCTCCGGCGCGGAACCCGAACCCGCGGTCCGTGTCGGCCAGCTGGAAGCTCGAGAGCCCGAGGTCGAAGAGGCAGCCGTCGACGGCATCGAATCCGGCGTCGGGAGCGACCGTGGCGAGCTCGCGGAAGTTGGCTTGGCGGAGGACGAGCCTTTCGCCGAAGCGAGAGCGGAGGCGTCGGTCGACCCGGTCGATCGCGGCCGGATCGGCATCGAGCCCCAGGAGGCGGCCATCAGGCTTGGCCGCCTCCAGGATCCGCTCGGTGTGCCCACCGCCGCCGAGGGTGGCGTCGATCTGAAGGCTTCCGGAGCGTGGCGCGAGCATCGCGAGGACCTCCTCCGCCAGCACCGGCAGGTGCCCTTCCTTCATCTCTCCTCCACCAACGTTGGTCGGATCCCGAGCGGACCCTGGAAGCGCATGTGGTAGCCCACCCGCTAGATCCCGAGCCCTTCGAGGGCCTTGGCCAGCGATTGGGAGTCGTCGAGCGCGCGGCGGTAGTCGTCCCACCGCTTGGGCGCCCAGATCTCGGCGTGGTCGCGCGAGCCGACCACGACGGCATCACCGTCGAGCCCGGCCGATTCGCGCAGGTAGGCCGGCACGAGGATCCGACCCTGTCGGTCGACCTCGGCTTCGATCGCGCCCGCGAAGATGAAACGTTGGAACAGCCGGGCGTTCTGGTCGGTGATCGGCAGCTCGGCGACGCGGGTCGCCAGCGCGTCCCACCCAGCTCGGGTGTGGATCGCCAGGCAGGCATCGAGCCAGCGCGATACGAACGCGCCTTCTGCGAGTTGCGCGCGGAATCTTGCGGGGACGGCGAGCCGTCCCTTGTCGTCCACCGTGTGCCGGTACTCGCCGGTGAACACCAGTCGGGATTCCCTTCGTGCGCGGGCACATGTCGCAGGCGGGTGGGCTGCCGAGGTGGTTCCGTGGGGAGGCTCTCCTGATTCCCCACTTTGCACCACTTCGTGCCACTTAACGGTATTCTACGGCACGAACGCCAGCCGTCAATGGTGTTTCGCACCACGAATCAGGGCGGGCGCTGCGGCCGTGTCGCACCACGGAGGGCAACGCAGCGATAGCCGCGCCTGGCGGCTCCTACGGAGCGGGGCGCTGCGGGGTCGGCATGCGGACCTCGTCGCCGGCGCGGATGTTGGCCGGGTCCGTGATCCACGGGCTCATCTGCAGGACGCGGTCGTACGACACGCGGTAGTAGCGGGCGATGCTGAACAGGTTGTTCCCGGGCTCGACGATGTAGATGTAGCACTTCGATCGGTTCGGGCAGCGGCGCAGCTCGGGGAACCTGGCGAGGATCGGGTCCCCCGCCGGCTTCGCGGTGGGCGTCGGATCCGGCGTCGGGGTCGGCGTGGGGCTCGGCGTGGGGCTTGGTGTCGGTGTCGGGGTCGGTTCGGGTGTGGGTGTCGGCATCGGCGATGGTTCAGGAGTGGGGGTCGGGCTGGGGTCCGGCAGCGGCGCGGCCGCGAGTGCCGACGGGCTGGGGATCGGGCGCTCTCCCGCTACGACCGGCATCGTCAACCCGCCGCGGGCCACCACGAATGCGACGGAACCCGCGAACGCCGCGATGAGCACGAGCGTGGCCGCGAAGATCGCCGGAGACAGCGACGGACGATGGATGGACGGGCGGCGAATGGCGCTGAGGCTCAGGGCCGCCCGACGTGGCCCGGCCTCCGCGGTCTCTGCGGCCATTGCACCGCGCAGGTAACGCGGGCAGTTCACGTGGCCGCTCGTCAGACAGACCAGCTCCTGCTGGCGAAGCGATTGCGGGATCGGCTCGCGCAGCGCTGCGCAGCGGTTCAGCGCGTCCGGCGCGTCGATCGGCACCGCCAACTGATCGCGATCGTCGAGCGCGCGCAGGAACGGGCACACATGTGGGTCGGCGGAGCGCAGGTCGAGCCGCTCGAGCCACGGATTGCCGGCATCGTCCGACGGGCGATCTCCAACGCGCAGCGTCGTCAACGCGGCGTCGATGTCGTGCATGGACGACGTCGCGTCGTGCTCGGACGGGCTCCCCGCGCTGCTCGCCGGTTCTTCTGTTTCGACCGGTCGGTTATTCCCCCGGGGACTCTGACCCGACCCCGGAACCTCTGTCACTCACCCCTCCGAGCGAGGTCGCCGCGTAGACCGGCGCGCAGTCTAGTACGTTTATCGTCTTGTCGGGAGGCGATTCCGGGTGCTAGTGTCCGGCGCCTGAACCCGGATGGATGGTCCATCCGAAGCCGTCACGAAGGTCAGTTCGCTCCGATGGCCCTGCCGCTTCCGGTGATCAATCAGCCGAGCGAGGCGTTTCACCTTGCCCCGCACCGGATCAAGCGCTGCACGTTCCGCCGCCTGATCCACGTGGACACGGCCCCCGACCGCACGTTCGACGTGGAGTGCCTGTACCCCGACCGGCGCGTGCCGATCCCCCTGGGCGACCTCGAGTCGGCGCTCCCGATCTGCAACACGTGCGTGGCGGCGCACACGTTCCGCCCCGACGAGGACTGATTACCGTCCCCCTCGGCGCGCGGACCCGCGAGTCACGCCAGACTCATGCCGAACACAACCACGCACGCTTGCGGTTCGATTCGTGCGACTCCTTGGCTTCTGATCACCACCCCTGCAATGGCTGTGCCCGCATAGAGTCGCAGGCAACTCGCACCCGCGGCCACATGCGTCGCGATCATGGGGTGCCCGTACCGACCACCGAACGTCAATTTCGGGTTGGGGTTGGGGTGGCGACGGCTGCAGTCGTCGCCGTTGCGCTGTAATTGGGGCCGGAGCCTCAAGCGACCGAGACCATGGCAGCGGCCAGAATCGATGTGAATAGATGAGGCTTGGCCGTTCAGCGTGGATTGCGGGCAGCGTGTTCACGTCCACGTTCCCGGATATCGCTTGGTGACCCGTTCCAGCCCGTCGGCCGTCAGCGGCCGGCGCGTTCGCGCTACGCGGGGTCGGCCATGGCGGACAGGGTCCGGCCCCGACCGAGGCCGGGGGCCGCTGGAGCCTGACGCCGGTTCAGGGCAGGTCGAGGCTGATGTCGAGGAACGCGTTGTCCGTTTGATCGACGCCGAACAGCTGGACGTCGCCGGGGACAGCGCCCAGCGCCGCGCCCTCATTGATCGAGATGATGTCGGTCTGCTCGAAGAGCGCGTTGGTGTTGTCCACGAGCGCCGACTCGGGTCCGCCCCCAGCCGGGAACCACTGGACTGCATCGACGGAGCCGGTCGCCCACGTGATGACCGTGGCGGTCGACGTGACCTGGACGGAGTCGGGTGTGAAACCTGTCACGCTGGTCACGGGCGCGGACTTCACCGTGAACTCCCCGAAATCGGCGACCGGGTCGAAGGTCAACGGGAACGCGTCGGTCTCGACCGCATCGCCGACACTGACCATCCCGTCCTCGTTGGCGTCAACGAGCGCCGCGATGAGCCGGTCGGTACCTCTCTCAAAGGCGTGGTTGCCGTTCGTGTCTGAGAACGCGACAGCGAAGACACGCGGCGCGGGTGGCACCGGCTGGCAGTTCTCGTCAAACGCGCCCTCCCCGGGGAGGCCGTCGCCATGCGCCAGGTGCTTCGCGAGGCTGGACGAGGGGATCGTGGTCAAGGTGTATGTGCCGAGCCTCTGGTCAAAGTGGCAAACGTCGATCTTCGGTTTCGCGGCAGCCGACACCGCCCCCGCGGTGATCGCCAGGAGCGAGGCGCTCAGGAGCAGCGCGAAGGCGCGTCGAAGGCGGCGGGACGTGTCCAAGAATGAACCCTCCATGCGGCGGCGTCGGTGACGGCTGCCGAGCATCGCGCTGGTCGGGCGGAGCATAAAGGGCTATGGGGTTCCGGGGAAGTCGCCGGCGTGGAGGAAGTGGCGCGGCGAGACACCAACAGGGCGCTACTCCGTTTCGACAGAGCGGCCCCGGTCGCCGTTCGTCTCGCACGGGTGACGAGGGTTCGCGCGGAACCCGTCGTGAGTCTGACACTGGCTGTTCGTCTGCGGCGTACGGTCGGCGGATCGTCTGTGTGGGGGCCTTTGCACGCACGAAAGCGGGGGTGCGCCAGCGAGGGCCGTCTGTAAGCCGAGTTCTGTCCCGCGGCTGACGCCGCGGGGATGGCCATCCATCTGGGGCCGCCGGTTGCCCGACGGCTCATGCGGCCGACCCGAGGGCTGGGCAGCGCACCTCTCCCCCGACCGAGGCCGGGTTGCGCCCTCCTATTTGGCCTTGCTCCGGGTAGAGTTTGCCGCGTTTCACTCCGCTCGCCGGCTCGCGCCGCCGACCGGCATCGTCACTGTGGCACTGGTCCTCGCCTCACGGCGGACGGGCGTTACCCGCTACCCTGCGCTGCGGAGCTCGGACTTTCCTCACGCCGTCCAGGGGTTGCCCCGACCTGGCGCGCGACCATCCGACGGCCTCGCTGACCGGCGAATTTTACCAGAATCGAACGAAATTCGAACAGGCGTTCGTGGAACGCGTCGGCCTCAGCGCGCCGCGACGAACTGGACGTCCCCGCCGTCGCCGTTGAGCACGAGATTGCCCTTCTCGTCGAACGACAGCGCGTTCGCCCCGATCAGGGCGCGCATGAACAGCGTCTCGGTCGTGGCAACGTCGCCCTCACACAGGCGCAACGTCGAGCTGATCGACCCGACGTCGATGCTCATCTGCTCCAGCGAGACGTCGGCACTGAACGTGTTGCAGCCGCTGTCGCCGCGAATCCGGCCGTTGCGAAAGGAGATCGTCGGCGGGTTGCTGCCATAGGTTGGTTCGCCGGCAATCTCGATCACCCGCCAGGTCGTCCCGCTGAGGTTCGGTGGCTGGGTCGCGGCGGCGCCGGACGAGCACCCGGCGACGGCAAGCGCGGCGACGAGCGCCGCGAGGCCTGCCCATCGGGCCCGGTTCTTCATCTGCCCCTCAACTGCCCGTGTTGATCGGCCCGCGCACGCCAAGACGTGCCGGCCACTGGCAGTCAGACGTTAGCCCATGTCCCCCGGTCGCCGGACCAGGACGATGGGGCCACCGCCCTGCACCCGATCGATTGCCTGGTTGGCGAACGCGTCGGCCACGGCGTTCTGTGCACGGGGCACGTGAGCCGCGCTCCAGCGGGCGAAACCGGCCAGTCGCTGGCGGGCCGTCGTCCACAGCGGAATGAGCTTGGGATCCTTCACGCGCCATCGTCCGGAGAGTTGTTCCACGATCAATTTCGAATCGAGCAGGAGGTGCGCTTCGGCCGCGCCCAGCTCGTATGCCAGGTCGAGCGCGCGTAGCACGCCCGTGTACTCGGCGACGTTGTTGGTCTGCACGCCCAGGTATTCGGAGATCCACGCGTCGGGCTGGGCGGTCGGATCGCGAGCGTCCGAACGTCGCAGGTCGTACAGCGCGGCACCCAACGACGCCGGACCAGGGTTGCCACGCGCTGCGCCGTCCGTCCGGATCACGAAACCCGTGGCGGGCTCGGTCGCGGCCACGTCCAGCTCGGGGAACAAGGTGTCCTCGCTCAGGCGCGCCGCTCCACGATCGCCGAGCTGACCTCCAGGATCGCCTGCGTGATCTTGATGCCGCGCGGGCACGCGTCGGTGCAATTGAAGATCGTGCGGCAGCGCCACACGCCGTCCTTGTCGGCGAGGATCTCGAGCCGCTCGTCCCCCGCCTCGTCGCGCGAGTCGTAGATGAAGCGGTGAGCGTTGACGATCGCCGCCGGGCCGACGTACGTGGGCGTCGACCAGAACGACGGGCAGGAACTGGTGCAGGCGGCGCACAGGATGCACTTGGTCGTGTCGTCGTAGCGGGCACGGTCCTCGGGCGATTGCAGCCGCTCGCGCTCCGGCGCCTGCCGCTCGTTGACGAGGAACGGCTGGACACTGCGGTACGAGTCGAAAAAGCCGTCCATGTCGACCACGAGGTCCTTGATCACGGGCAGGCCCGGCAGCGGGGCAATCGTGATGCGGCGCTTCCCGAGCTGCTCGATCCGGATCTTGCAGGCCAGCCGGTTGCGGCCGTTGACCAGCATGGCGTCCGAACCGCACACCCCGTGCGCACACGAACGCCGGAAGGTGAGCGTGCCATCTTGCTCGTACTTGACCCGGTGCAACAGATCGAGCACGCGATCCAGCTTGGGATCGGACTCGACGGCATACGCCTCCCAGTGCGGCTTGGCGTCGCGCTCGGGGTCGTAGCGGAGGATCCGGAGGTCGACCTGCATCGGACTCAGTATGTCCGCGGCTTCGGCTTGAAGGTGGTGATCGTCACGGGCTTGTAGCTGATCGCCGGGCCGCCTTCCGATCGCGTGGCCAGGCTGTGCGCAAGGAACTTCTTGTCGTCCCGCTTCGGGTAGTCCTCGCGGGCGTGGGCACCGCGGCTCTCCGTGCGGGCCAGCGCGGCCACCACCGTCGTCTCGGCGCAGTCGAGCAGGTAGCCGACCTCGCGTGCCTCGAGCAGGTCCGTGTTGAACACCGTCCCCTTGTCCATCACGCACACCGACCGGTAGCGCTTCTGCAGCTCGCGGACCTTGACCAGGGCCGCCGTCAGGAGCGCCTCGTCCCGGTATACGCCGACGTTGTCCATCATCACGTCGGCGAGCTCGGAGCGCAGCCGGGCAGCCGTGTCGCCGCGCTTGGTGCCGCGGATCTTCTCGAGCTCGCCACGGACCGGCTCCGCGGCGCCGGCCGGGATATCGGCGAAGTCGAACCCGCGGACGTCGGCCGCCATCTGGCGCCCGGCCCGCCGGCCGAACACGAGCAGGTCGACGAGCGAATTGGTGCCGAGCCGGTTCGCCCCGTGGACGCTGACGCAGGCCGTCTCGCCGGCCGCATACAGCCCGGGAACCACGGTCCCCGCCGGGTCCCGGGTCACCCGCGTCACGAGATCCGTCGGGGTGCCGCCCATCGCGTAGTGCGCGGTGGGCTGGATCGGCACTGGCTCGGTCAGCGGCTCGACGCCCTGGTACACCCGCGCGAAGTCCGTGATATCGGGCAGCTTCTCCTCGATCACCTGGCGGCCGAGATGACGGACGTCGAGGTACACGTAGTCCTTGCCATCGATCCCCCGCCCCGCGCGCACCTCCTCGTAGATCGCGCGACTGACCATGTCGCGCGGGGCCAGCTCCATGAGCGTGGGCGCGTAGCGCTCCATGAAGCGCTGACCCTCGTCGTTGAGGAGGTATCCGCCCTCCCCGCGAGCCGCCTCGGAAAGCAGGATCCCGATCCCCACGATCCCCGTTGGGTGGAACTGGTAGAACTCCATGTCCTCCATCGGGACGCCGTGGCGGTAGGCCAGGGCAATGCCATCGCCGGTCAGCGACCAGGCGTTGGAGGTGATCCGGAACATCCGTCCGAACCCACCGGTGGCGAGCAGCGTCGCCTTGGAGCGGAAGGTCACGAGCGAGCCGTCGGCGATCCGGTAGGCCACCAATCCCGCGGCCCGGCCGCCATCCCCCAGATCGCCGCCGTCGGTCAGCAGGTCCACCACGTGGTACTCGTCGTAGAAGGTGACGCCGTGCTTGATGGCCTGCTGGTACAGCGTCTGCAGGATCATGTGGCCGGTTCGGTCGGCGGCGAAGCACGCCCGGCGAACCGGGCCCTCGCCGTAGTTCCGGGTGTGTCCCCCGAATCGCCGCTGATCGATCTTCCCTTCCGGCGTCCGGTTGAACGGCAGGCCCATGTGCTCGAGCTCGATCACGGTCTCGATCGCCTCGCGCGCCAGGACTTCGGCAGCATCCTGGTCGACGAGGTAGTCGCCGCCCTTGATGGTGTCGAACATGTGCCACTCCCAGTGGTCCTCCTCGAGGTTGCCGAGCGCGGCACACACGCCGCCCTGGGCCGCCCCGGTATGGGAGCGAGTCGGGTACAGCTTCGTCAGGACGGCGGCGTCGACACCGGCCTTCGCCAGCTCCACCGCGGCCCACAGCCCGGCGCCGCCCGCGCCGACGATGAGGGCGTCGTGGTCGATCGTGCCGGTCACGCGGGCACGACGCGTGCCGCGGGGAGCGTCATGACCACCAGCGTGCCGATCACGAACAACGCGACGGCGAGCAGGTAGAGGACGCTCAGCACGACCGTGCGGGAGCCGCCGCGGACGTAGTCGATGACGACCGTGCGCATGCCCATGAACGAATGGAAGAGCACGAGCATCAGCATCAGCCAGTCGAAGGCCCGCCAGAACAGGTTGCTCCAGCGCATCTGGGCGATGAAGTCGGCGTCCTGCGCGGCCGGCTCGTGGATGACGTGCAGGATCAGGTAATGGGTCAGCACCAGCACGAAGAGCGCGAGACCCGACAGGCGCATCAGGTACCACGACGCGACCTCGAAGCCACTCCCCTGGGGCTTCACACGACCCGACCGCGAGTAGCGCGCGGTCATGCCGCCCACCAGCCCATTGCCCGCGCGAACTGCCCGAAGATCACGACGGTCACCGGGATGCCGATCAGGAAGAAGAGGGCCCAGCTGGCGTACCACAGCTCGCGGTGGTAGCGCGTGAGCGCCGGCCAGAAGTCGATGATGACGATCCGCAGGCCGTTGAGAGCGTGGTACAGGACTGCCGCGCCGAGCAGCCACTCGAGCACGATGCCGATCGGGTGCGCATAGATGGCGAGCAGCGTGTCGTACGTGTCGGGCGCGGCACCCACCAGGAAGATGTCGACGACGTGCAGGACCAGGAAGGCCCAGATCGCCACGCCCGAGATCCGGTGGAAGGCCCAGGCGAGCATCCCCTCTCCGCCGCGGTACCGAAGCAGCATCGACCCTCCGAGACTCATGGCTCAGCCCGTCCGTTCGCCGTCAGGACACGACGGCCGGCGCGATCGCGAGGCGCTCGATGATCGCGTCGGCGAACTGGCTCGTGCCGGCGTTGCCGCCCAGATCGTAGGTCACGCTGCGGCCCTCGGCGACGACCGCGCGGAGCGCCTCCTCGAGGCGGGCAGCGGCATCGGGATAGCCGAGGTGGCGCAGCATCAGGGCGCCCGACAGGATCAGGGCGGTCGGATTGGCCTTGTTGAGGCCGGCGTACTTGGGGGCCGATCCGTGGACCGCTTCGAAGACCGCGGCCTCGGTGCCGATGTTCGCGCCGGGCGCGACGCCCAGCCCGCCGACCAGGCCTGCGGCGAGGTCGCTGACGATGTCGCCGTAGAGGTTCGGCAGCACGAGCACGTCGTACAGCTCGGGCTTCTGGACGAGCTGCATGCACATGTTGTCGACGATGCGGTCCTCGAACTCGACGCGGCCCTCGTAGTCGGCCGCAACCGTCCGGGCGCTCTCCAGGAACAGCCCGTCGGACAGCTTCATGATGTTCGCCTTGTGCACGGCCGTGACCTTTCGCCGGCCGTTGGCGACCGCGTACTCGAAGGCGAA
>DASTYU010000026.1:0-4809 GCA_035764655.1 Candidatus Limnocylindrales bacterium | reverse complement strand
GCATGCGCCGGCACGGCAGCAGTCGGGGCGGTGGTGGCGACGGACATGGGACGCGGGCTCCTTGGGCGGGGTGGCAGGTCGGATCGGCAAAGAAAATGGCCGGACGCAGTGGGCATTCGGCGTCCGGCCACGGAGGACGGGCCAGGTATTCGGTTGTTCTTCAGTTGTTCTTCAGTTGTGCGGAACGCTGTTCCGATGGCAGCAATCTAGTCGCGCACCGCAGGCCGCCCCATCGACGTCTGCACCCGAATGCGCATGGACGAATGTCCATGCCCGCGTTGCAGGTGCCCGCTCATGGCCAGATATTCGCCCAGCGACTGACGTTGTGACGTTCATTCACGCGACACGCCTTTGGCCATGACCTCCGGGGCCCTCGGAGTGTCACGCTGGCTCCGGCGGCTCTGCCTCGGCTCCTACACCCGAGCCTCCGCGTGATGCGGGATCCTCGGCGACCGACTCGAGCCGGCGCTTGAATGCCTCGAGGTCCAGCGCGGCAGCCCGGCGCGCCTGCGGCGCAACCATCCCCTCGAACATCCGATAGCGCAACGGCAGGTCCACTCGCAGCGACCAGCGCAGCACGGTGCCGGCACCGTCAGGCGCCACTGCCGCGTGGATGCCGACCTTGATCCCCTCGCGGTCCTTCGCCTGCAACGCGAACCGTCGATCAGGCTCGAGGCCCGTGACGGACCCTTCGAGCGTCGTCGCCCGGCCGGCAACCGACTGCGCGATCCGAAGGCGCGTGCCGGGCCGGAGCGGTCCCATGTCGACCAGCTGGACCGCTGTCACGCCCGTCGCGATGAGCCATTGCGGATAGCGATCGAGCGCGACGAGCTCCGCGAAGACTGCCGCGGGCGACCGGCCGATGCGGGTTTCGAGATCGACCTTGAGGCTCATGCCGCCGCCGCGCGAAGGCGAAACGCCAATCCGTGGCCGAGGGTCTCGGCGGGCGTCCCGTAGCGCAGGATCTGCTCGCGGATTGCCCGTGCGAAGGCAGGGCCCTCGAGCGGCTCCGCCACGGCATTCCACGTACGCGCGCCGACCGTGACGCGACAGCGAGCGTCCTCGAACAGGTTCTCGGCCCAGTGCGCCCCGGGCCGCGCGGCAACCAGGATCGAGCCATCCGGCTCCTCGACGAAACCCACCGTTACGACGCGCTGCATCCCGGTGATTCGTCCCGTGGTCTCGAGCCGGGCGTATTTCCCGAAGGCGACGAGCTCGTCGTCCATCGGGATCGTCGCGGCGGCGGCGCTCCTCAGCGGCCGCGTTGCCAGGACTTGCCCTCGGTCTGGACCGACGGGGCGTGGATCAGCTCGACGGCCTGCATCTCGCGAATCGTCCGCGCGCCGAGCGCCGCCATCGATTGGCGCAGCGCGCCAACCAGGTTCTCCGAACCGTCGGTCACGTGTGCCGGGCCGAACAGGATCCGCTCGAGCGTGCCAGCGGTCCCGACCTTGATCCGCGTCCCTCGCGGGAGCGTTGGCGAGGGCGCAGCCATCCCCCAGTTCGTGCCACGCCCCGGTGCCTCCTCGGCGCGCGCCAGCGGCGAGCCCAGCATCAGGACGTCGGCACCTGCGGCGACGGCCTTGGCGAGCTCGCCACCGCGGCGCATCCCGCCGTCGGCGACGACCGGGACGTACCGCCCGGTCTCGGCGAAGTAGGCGTCGCGCGCCGCGGCAACGTCGCTGATCGCGGTGACCTGCGGCACGCCGATGCCGAGGACCTCCCGGGTCGTGCACGCGGCACCCGGGCCCACCCCGACGAACACGGCGGCGGCACCCTGCTCCATCAGCTCGAAGGCGGCTTCCGCGGAGGTGGTGTTCCCCACGGCAACCGGGATCGGCATGAAGCGCGTGAAGTCCGAAAGCGACAACGGGTCGTAGCCCGACGCGAGATGGCGGGCCGACGAAACCTGGCTCTGGACGAGGAACAGATCCGCCCCGTGCTCCGCGCAGAAGGGCCCGAAGCGGCGCGCGGCCGCGGGCGTCGCGGCGACGGCAGCAGGCGAACCTGCGGCATGGATCTCATCGATCCGCCGGGCGATCAGGTCCTCGCGGATCGGCGCCTGGTAGGCCGCGGCCAGGCCGTCCTGCACCTCGTCATCGGGCGCGGTCGCGATCCCGCGGAGCACTGAATCCGGGTCCTCGTAGCGCGTCTGGATGCCTTCGAGGTTGATGACCGCGAGCCCGCCCAGGCCGGCGAGCGTCCCCGCGAACTGCGCGTCCACGACCGCGTCCATGGCCGACGCGAGGATCGGAATTCGCAGTTCGACACCGCAGAACAACTGGGCGAGGTCGACGTCGGACGGCTCGACCGTTTCGGTGCCCGGAGCCAGGGAGACGTCCTCGAAGCCATAGGTCGACCGGATCGAATCGACCTTCGAACGGAAGATGCGCCGGTTCGCAGCCAGGGAGGATTCGTGGATTCCGGTCGATTCCGTTCGGTCCAGCACTGCTGCCCCTCCTCGCGCCTCGCTTCGGTGAGCGTGCGAGAAAGTCTAGCGTCAGAGCCGCTCGAAGCGCTCCACGGGCAGCACGAAGACGGTCGCCCCGCCGACCTCGACCTCGAGCGGGTACGGCATGAAGAATTCGCCTGGCTCCATGATCGGCGGCATCGGGTTGACGATCTGTGTGCGAGAGGTGCAGGTCATTCGGACGATGTCGACGATCGCGTCGACCTGGTCGTCCTCCACGCCGACGATGATCGTCGCATTCGACTGCTTGAGGAAGCCGCCCGAGCTGTGGAGTCGCGTTGCGCGGTACTCGCGGTCGAGCAGGGCATCGACGAGGGCTCCCGCGTCTTCGTTGTGCACGATGGCAACGATGAGCTTCATCGCGCGGAGTATGCGCTCAGGCACGGGCCGGTGAGCGGCGGCTGCCGCGATTCGCGAGGTGTACGATGCGCGCTCCGGTCCATGCTTCCGTCGCGCCAGGAGCCGCCCGTGTCCGACGTCACCGAACCCGCCCGCGACCCGCAATCGATCCTCGTCGAAGCGGCCGCCACCGTGGCGCGATCCTCCGACCTCGATACGACGCTCAACGCGCTGCTCCAGCTGGTCGTCCAGGCGTCCGACGCGACCGACGGCGCGGTTTACCTCCAGGACCCGGACCGACCGGGGTTGCATTTCGCAGGGGCTGTGGGGATCACGGAGGAGGCCGCCGCGATCGCGCCCGAGGGCGTCGAGGCAGGTCCCGGCTCGCTGCCGCTCGTCGTCACGCTCGACTACAACGATGTCGTCCTTGGCGTGCTTTCGGTCGGACGCGAGGGCTCCCCGGCCGACGTGGACTCACCGGTGCTCCGCGGGCTCGCTGACCTGCTGGCGATCGCGGTCGACCGTGCGCGACTCGCGGCGACGGCATCCGAGCGCTCCGACTGGTTCGAGCGCATGGCCCACACCGACCCCCTCACCGGGCTCGCCAACGAGCGGACCGTCGGCCGCATCCTCGAGCTCGAGCTGGCCCGGGCCGGCCGCCAGGAAAGCGAAGTGTCGATCGTCCTGTTCGACATCGACGACTTCCAGGCCACGAACCGCGAGGCCGGCCAGCATGCCGGCGACGACGTCCTGCGGCGCGTGGCGGCAGTCCTCGCCGAGTCGGTCCGGCTCGTCGACACGGTCGGCCGCATCGGCGGTGACGAGTTCGTGCTGATCGCGCCCGGATCGGCCGGGTTGACGGTTGCCCGCCGGGTCATCGAGGGGATCGTGTCGTTGCCGGCCGTCGCCGGGCGGCCGGTCACCGTATCCGCGGGCGTCGCGCGCTTCCCCGCGGACGGGACCGATGCCGAGGCACTGCTCGAGGCCGCCGCGACGGCCCTCGGCCAGGCACGTGCCGACGGCCGCGGCCAGGCGGTCCTCAACCCGGGCTGAACCCGGCGAGCTTCCCGCCACGTACGAATGCCTGTCGTGTTCGGCAGGAATGACGCGCTGATCAGATCCCGTTCTTGACAGCTACGAATGTCATTCGTGTCTGGCAAGAAATCGCCTTGGAATCGACCGTTTCGTCTCCGGTCTTGTCGCCGAACTCGCCGATGACGATGGACCGTCGTACCTGACAACAACGATGTTCAGGCCAGCAGGCCCCACACGATCGCTCCCGCCACGGCGGCGAGACCGAGGACGATCACCGCTGCACCGAGCCTCGTCGCGGTGATCTCGTACCTGCGGTCGATGCCGGCCGGGTCGTTGCGGTCCTGGTGCATGCTCCGAGCGGTCCAAAGCGTGAGTCCTGCGGGCACCACCCCAAACACGAGCCAGACGACCACTCGCGGTCCGAATGACACGAAACCCGCCGCGACGAGCGCGATCAGCGCCGCGACGACGGCGAGCATCAGGCCGCCCGCAATGAGATTGAGTCGGATCGCGCGATCGATGTTCGCGATCTCGTTCATCGGGCTCCCTACCGGCCCTCGCTCGTGCTCGGTCCTCTCATCCGCCTTCGGGTCGTGACGTCGACGCGCGAACCGTCCTGCTCGTGGGCCGGGTGCTCCACCAGCGCGATCAGGCGGCTCGCCATGAAGCGACCGGTGCGGACCGGCGTTCCGCCGCGCGTGACCTCGGTCACCTCGACCACGCCGCGTGCGGTCGTCACCTCGATGCGCCGTCCGGCGCGGGTCGCCTCGATCTCGAAGGTCTGCACGCCCTGGCCCGTGTCGACCACGGCCTCGACCCGATCACCCTTCATGGCATGACGCTAGCGCGTTTCAGGGGGCCGCGCCAGACCCCGCGACACCGGCGGTGAGGATCGGCAGGGTCGGGGTCTGGGCGCCCGGACCCGGTTCACGTGTCAGCGCGATGGTCATCCCCGGCTGCGCCGG
>DASTYU010000025.1:0-2206 GCA_035764655.1 Candidatus Limnocylindrales bacterium | reverse complement strand
GGCCGATCGACGTCGGCTGCGCAGCCACGGACGTCACCTTGCCGAGTCGAGCGATCTCTGTCGGCACGATCGAAATCAGCGCGAGCACGACCAGCACCGCCGCGAGCACGTTGAGCCCGCGGGTCAGCGCGCGAAGCCGGTCGACGTTGACGAACAACGCGACGACGACGGATGCGACGAGGATCCCGAGCCAGGCAGCCTGGTACAGGGCCGGAGGCAAGCCGAAGGGCCGGACGAGCAAGGCACCGTGGCCGTACACGAGGAGTGCCAGGGCAACGGCCGAGACCGGCAGGGCTGCGCGCCGCACGTCGCCGAGCAGGAGGGCGGTCACCAGGAGAACGATCGCGGTGAGGCCGAGGATGACCGCCAGCGGGGCGACCAACTCGTCGAGCGTCAGCTCACCGACGTTCTGCCCGTACAGGAACAGGACGGGATATGCGGCGATGAGGAGCGAATAGAGCGGCCATGGTCGGGTCCGTACGGCGGCGGCAAGACGACTGAAACCCAACCCACTTCCTTTCGCGGTCCACGGCCGGCGCGGCGACCGGCGCGGCCATGGTATCGTCGCCGCCAGATGATCGGCCGGTGAACCGCTGTTAACGGACGGATTCCTGTCGCCGATCGCCAAGCACGCGCCGGAGAAGAACCGTATGCCGGAACTCGCCTACATCGATCCGGGCTCGGGAAGCCTGATCATCCAGGGCGCGATTGCCTCGATCGTGGCCGTCGTCGTCTTTTTCCGTGGCCAGATTGCCCGCCTGATCCCCGGTCGACGGCAGGACGAGGAGTCGACGACCACCAGCACGTCCTCCAGCACCGCCTCATCCGTGGATGACGCCGCCAAGGGCGGCTGACCCAGCCGCTCCCGCCGTCGCCCCTGAGGCGACGCGCGATCCCGGCTCCTTTCGCGACCCCAGTGGGTTCGTGTTCTGGCGCGACGGACGGCCCTACCGCCAGATCCAGTCGCGGTTCGCGACCGAGTGGGACGCGTTTGCCGGCAGCCCGCTCGAACGACGCCTGATCGAACGCGGCCGGCTCCTTCCGTACGAACCCGCTCCACTGGAGCTCGCCCAGGGTGCCGGCGCCCACGCGGTGATCGCGCCCGAACGCATCGACTTCGTCAGCTATCCGTACGAGTGGACCTTCGGCGAGCTGAAGGATGCGGCCCTGCTGACGCTCGATGCCGAGCTCGACGCCCTCGCGGACGGCTGGACGCTGCGCGACGCATCCGCGTTCAACGTGCAGTTCCGTGACGGGCGCCCGGTGCTGATCGACTCGCTGTCGTTCGAGCCCCACGAGGACGGTGTCCCGTGGGTCGCGTACCGCCAGTTCTGTGAGCACTTCCTGGCCCCGCTCGCGCTGATGGCGCGGGTCGATGTCCGCTTCGGCAACCTCCTGCGCACGGAGATCGACGGGATCCCGCTCGACCTGGCGGCCCGCCTGCTGCCGTCCCGGACGCGACTCAATTTCGGGTTGCTGTCGCACGTTCATCTGCACGCCCGTTCACAGCGCCGCCACGCCGGCAACGAGGACGAGGGCGAGGCGGCTCGGGGCGCGCGGATCGCGCGCAGCCGGCTCATCGGGTTGATCGGCAACCTGCGCTCGACGGTGAAGGGCCTGGACTGGACCCCGGCCGGAACCGAATGGTCGGACTACGCGGACCACACGAGCTACGGTGACGCGGCCACGGCATCGAAGGCCGGGCTCGTCGAGGCCTTCGTCCGCGAGGTCCCGGGGGCGCGGGCATGGGACCTCGGCGCGAACACCGGCCGCTACAGCCGGATCGCCGCCGACGCCGGCAAGCGCGTGCTCGCGTTCGACATCGATCCGGCCGCAGCCGAGCAGCACTACCGCGCGCTGAAGGGGGAGGGCAGGACCGACATCCTGCCCCTGGTCCAGGACGTTGCGAACCCCAGCCCCGGGCTGGGCTGGGCCGGCCGCGAGCGCCGCTCGCTGCTCGAGCGGGCGGACCCCGACGTGATCCTCGCGCTGGCGCTCGTCCACCACCTCGCGATCTCGCGCAACGTCCCACTGCCGATGCTCCTCGGCCTGTTCGCCGACTTCGCGCCGTGGGCGGTCGTCGAGTTCGTGCCGCGCGAGGACCCGATGGTGCGCCGGCTGCTCGCCGCCCGGCGCGACGTGTTCGACGATTACACGATCGACGGGTTCCGCGCCGCGGCCGCCGGCCGCTTCGAGATCGCCCGCG
>DASTYU010000024.1:0-12358 GCA_035764655.1 Candidatus Limnocylindrales bacterium | reverse complement strand
GGTCTGCCACTGCTCGGGATCGAGGTAGACGTGGTCGACCAGAGCGCCCGGCACCTTCACGTCGCGCTGGCGGAGGCTGCCGCGCGGGGCCAGCTCGCGGACCTGCGCGATCACGATCCCGCCGCTGTTCCGCGCCGCCATCGCCATCGACAGCATCTCGCCCTGGACCGCCTCGCCGTCCATCGTGACGTTGCCGTCCTCGTCGGCGGTCGTGCCGCGGATCACCGCGACGTCGATCGGGAAGGCGTGGAACAGCAGCCATTCGCGGCCGCGCAGCGTCACCACCTCGACGAGGTCCTCGGTCGTGCAGGCGTTCTGCTTGCCACCGGTCTGGCGCGGGTCGACGTACGTCCCCAGCCCGACGTGCGTGACCAGCCCCGGCCGTCCGGCGGCGATCTCGCGCATGAGCTGCGACAACACGCCCTGGGGGAACGAGTACGCCTCCAGCTGGTTGTCCTCGACAAGCTTCCCGAGCCGCGGCTCGTTGCCGATGTTGCTGCCGATCGTGCGCCGCTGGAGCCCGGGCAGCCCGAGCTGCGAGAAGCCACGGTCGGCGAAGTCGCCGATACCCACGACGCGAACCGTCGTGAGGTCGCGCGGCCTGCCTTCCTCGGCGTACACGGCCGCCAGCTCATCGATGAAGCGCTGTGGCAGCGCGTGGCCGGCGCCCGAGCCGCCGATGACGACCGTGGCCCCGTCGCGAACCTTTTCGACCGCCTCGCGGACGCCGATGACCTTGCTCGCCCCGTTGTTCACGGCATGTACCCGCCGGCGTTCGGGTTGAGCGTCTGGCCGAGGAAGAGCGCCGACGCGTCGGACAGCAGGAACAGGACGGCGTCTGCGACCTCGTCTGCCCGTCCGAATCGCCCGAGCGGCATGTCGCGCAGGCGCTGGCGGCCCGTCTCGGTGTCGGCGAGGTCGGCGGTCATCTCGGTCACCGTGAACCCGGGGGCGACGGCGTTGACCCGGATTCCGCGCCCGCCAAACTCACGCGCTAGCGACCGGGTCAGCCCGATCAGCCCGGCCTTGGCTGCGCTGTACGCGGCCGTCTCGGGGATGCCCATCTGGCCCAGCCGCGAGGCGACGTTGACGATCGACCCGCCGCCCTGCTCGAGCATCGCGGGGATCGCGACCCGACAGGTGTGGAATGCCGCCGTCAGGTCCGTGCGGATCACCGCGTCCCATTCTTCCGGGGGCATCTGCAGGAACGGCCCGACCTGGGTCTGGCCGGCATTGTTCACGAGCCCGTCGAGCCGCCCGAAGCGATCCAGCACGGCCTCGACGAGCCCTTCGGCCGCAGCGCCATCGGCGAGGTCCGCGCGGAAGCAATCGCCGTCACCGCCGGCCGCCCGCGCGCGTTCGAGGGTGCGCGCCGCACCATCCGCCGCGTCCCGGTAGTGCACCGCGACCGTGGCACCTGCACCCGCGGCCTTGACCGCGACCTCGGCGCCGATCCCCCGGCTGCTCCCCGTGACGAGCACGACGCGCCCGTCCAGCGCCCCCGTCACGGAAGGGCGGCCGTGGGTGGTGCGGCGGTCGAACCGCGCATCGCCAGCTCGGTCGGGAGGACGGCCTGCTCGAGGTGTTCGCCGCTGAGCAGCCGCGCCGCCTCGCGGAACCCACGCCGGCCCATCTCGCGCAGCGGCAGGCGAACCGTCGAGAGGCTGGGCGACGTGATTGCTGCCACAGGGACGTCGTCGAAACCGGCGACCGACACGCGGCCGGGTACGGCGATCCCGAGCTCGGCGAGGCGCGCCAGTGCGCCCATCGCCAGCGGATCGTTGGCGCAGGCGATGGCCGTGAACCGCACGGAACCATCCAGCAGCGTGTCGACCCCCAGGGCGCCCCCGTCCTTGTCGAACCCGGTGTGGATGACGAGGCGCTCGTCGAACGGGATGCCCGCCGCGTCGAGCCCACGTCGATAGCCGTCCAGGCGAGCCCGCGCGACGAACAGCGTCGACGGGCCGGCGAGGAACGCGATCTCGCGATGACCGAGCTCGACCAGCGCGGCCACCATCGCCGCCATGCCCGCCTCGTTGTCGACGCCGACGTCGGCGGCCCCGAGGGCATGCGGCGACAGGTGAACGACCGCGGCGCCGTCGGCGCGCATCGCGCCCAGGTGGCGCTCGATCTCCGCGTTCGAGGCGGGATCGTCGAGGCCGCTCGCGGCGAAGATCACGCTCGCCGCGCGCATCGAACGGAGCAGGCGGACGTACGACGTCTCGCGTTCGGCATCCCGCTCGGAGCTGCACGTGATGACCAGGTAACCCGCCGGCGAGGCCGCGTCCTCGACACCACGGACGACCTCCGCGAAATACGGGTCGGTGATGTCGTGGACGACCACGGCGACCACCGGGATCTGGCTCTTGAGCAGGCCGCGCGCGAGCGCGTTCGGGACGTAGTCGAGCTCGCGAGCTGCGTCCAGGACACGGGCGCGGGTCGCGGCGCTGACCGGGTAGTCGGCGGACGACACGACGCGCGATGCGGTCGCGGTCGACACGCCGGCGAGGCGGGCGACCTCGCTGATCGAGGTCATCAGAACGGGAAGGTCGGCGGCTCGTCGCGCACCGTCACCCATTGCCACTCGGTGAAGTTGTCGAGGTTCGCATCACCGCCGTAGCGGGCGCCGTTGCCGGACATCCCGGTCCCGCCGAACGGGATCGTCGCCTCGTCGTTGAGCGTGCCGTCGTTGACGTGGACCATGCCCGCCTTGATCCGCTGCGCGAGGGCCAGACCCCGGGACATGGACCGGGAGTAGACCGCGCCAACCAGCCCGTACTCGCTGGCGTTGGCGAGCGCGAGCGCCTCGTCGTCCGTGCGGAACGTCGTGACCGGGGCAACCGGTCCGAAGATCTCGTCGGTCCACGCCGGCAGGTCCTGCGTGACGTCGGCGAGCACGGTCGGCTGGTAGAAGAGGCCCTCGTGCGAGCCACCGATGACCAGCCGGGCACCGCCATCCACGGATCGCCGCACGATGTCGTCGACCCGCTTGACCTGCTTCTCGTTGACGATCGGCCCGAGCTGGACGTCCTCGCGGTAGGGGTCGCCCATGCGCAGGTGCTGCGCCTTGTCGCGCAGCGCGTCGACGTAGTCCGACGCCACGCTCTCGTGCACGATGTGCCGCCCGGCCGCGAAGCACACCTGGCCCTGGAACTGGAACGATGAGAACGCCCCGGCGGCGGTCGCGGCGGCAAGGTCGGCGTCGTCGAGCACGATGAACGCGTTGTTGCCGCCGAGCTCGAGCGACACCTTCTTGAGCCGCGCCCCTGCGAGCTCGCCGACGCGCCGCCCGGCGGCGGTTGAACCGGTGAACGACACGAGGTTCACGTTCGGGTCGGTCACCAGCGCCTCACCGACGTCCGCACCACCGACGACGACCTGGAGCACGCCTTCCGGCAGCCCTGCCTCGCGGAAGACGGCCTCGAACATCGCCCCGCCGATGACCGGCGTCTGCGGGTCCGGCTTGAGGATGACCGCGTTGCCGAGCGCCAGCGCCGGCGCGACGACCCGCATCCCGAGCACGCTTGGCGAATTCCAGGGCGTGATCGCGCCGACGACGCCGACCGGGATCCGGCGGATCATCGACAGGCGGCCCTTGACCGTGGTCGGAACGAGCTGGCCATACGGCTGCCACGGGATCGTCGATGCGGCGAGGATCTCGCCCCACGCGAAGTTCGACTCGTGGTGCATCTTGCTGTGCGACGCGCCGGTCTCGCGCATCGTCCACTTCCCGAACTCCGCCCGGTTGGCCTCGTAGATGTCGGCCGCCTTGCGCAGGATCCGCGCGCGCTCCTGGTATGGCGTCTCGGCCCAGGCCGGCTGGGCGGCCTTCGCAACCGCTGCGGCACGGGCTACGTCATCGCTCGTGGAGCCGCGGACCGTGGCGATCAGCCGGCCCGTGGCCGGCTCGCGGTCCTCGACCGGTTCGCCCGTGCCCGGCTCCCAGGCCTCGACGAACGAGGCGAGCCAGTCCGGCGCGGACGTTTCGGTGGTGTCGGGGGCAATGGCGGCCATCACGATCCTCCTTCGGGCGCGGCCTCGGCGAACCGTTCGGCATACGACTGCGGCGCCCCTTCGACGACGGCGCGATTGCCGGTCGCCGGGTCCCGCCACACCGGCCCACGGGCCAGCACGGCGTCGATCAATCCTTCTTCGAGGTACTGCGGGTATTCCCACGTGCGCAGCTCGATGGCCATCTGGCCGGGATAGCCGATCAGCTCGCGAACCCGCCGGTCGGTGTAGTAGCCGCCGACGATCGTGAGCTGCAGGGCAGCCAGGTTGGTCGGTTCGCCGGCCAGTTGGGCGAGCCGACTGCCAACGTCCTCGCCCAGTCCGGCGCGCAGCGCGGCGTGCAACGGTTCGGCCAGGTCGGGCCGGGCGCGCAGCACGAAGGCGAGGCGAGCATCGTCCACGACGTCCGCGGCCGATGGCATCGCGCCGGCGGCCGGGATGAGGTGGTCGGCGATCGCCGCGATCGTCGCGCGCTCAGACGCATCCAGGGCGAAGGCCCGGCCATCGCCGTCCGTCGCCGGCATGCCGCCTTCGAGGTCGGTCGGGGCTCCGGTCTGCTGCGTCACGCCGGCACCTGCTGCTCGAAGCGGGTCTCGACCATGTGGTCGGCGGCCCGCAGTGCGATGGACACGATCGTGGACGTCGGGTTGACCCCCGACGACGTCACGAAGCAGGAGCCGTCGACGACGTACAGGTTCGGGACATCGTGTGCGCGGTTCCAGCGATCCAGGACGGACGTCCGCGGGTCATTGCCCATCCGCGCCGTGCCCAGCAGATGCCAGCCGGAGTAGCGCATCAGCCGGTCGACGTCGATCTTGTAGGCGCCGGCCGCCTCCATCGACTCCTTGGCCCGCTCGATGTGGAAGTCGAGCATGCGCCGGGCGTTGTCGGCCATCGTGTAGTGCACCTCCGGCGCCGGGATGCCGGACGAATCCGTGACTGCGGAGGAGAGCGTGATGTGGTTCGCCTCGTCGGGCAGGTCCTCCGCGAACAGGCCCCAGTTCGCACCATGGCCCAGGTGGGTCCGGACATGGTCGTGGTGGTCCGCCCCCCAGATCTGCTCGCCGGCCCGGCTCGGGAGGGCGGTGTTGATCGGCCCGCCGGTCGGGGCGAGGCCCCAGCGCGCGCCGCGCACGAAGCCCCGCTTCTCGTCGGTCTCGTAGAACTCGAGCGACTCGATCAGGTCGCCGAACTGGCCCTGCCAGCTCATCAGCGGCTCCTCAAAGAGGCCCGCGACGTTCGCGAAGGGATGCATCATCAGCCGCTTGCCGACGAGCCCCGACGAGTTGGCCAGGCCGTCCGGATGGGCCGGCGACGCGGAGAGCAACAGCAACCGCGGCGTCCCGATCGCGTTCGCCGCGAGGACTACGACCTTCGCCGGCTGGAAGTGCTCGGCGCCGTCCCGGTCGATCCATGTGGCGCCGGTGGCCAGGCCCTTGGGGTCGGTCTCGATGCGCCGCACCCGTGAGCCGGTGATGAGCTGCGCGCCTCGAGCGATCGCCTTCGGCCAGTGGGTCAGGTCCGTGGACGCCTTGGCGCCCTCGTTGCAGCCAGACTGGCAGGTGCTGCGCTGGACGCACGGCCGGCGGCCGTCGTAGGCGACCGAGTTGATCGAGTTGAACTCGGGCCACCAGTGCCAGCCGAGTTTGTTCATGCCGCGCGCTACCTTGAGCCCCGCCGAACCGATCGGCAGCGGCGGCATCGGCGCGTCCTCGGTGTCCGGCGGGTAGGCCGGGTCGCCCGGCAGCCCCGACACGCCGAAGTCGCGGTCGGTCCGGTAGAAGTACGGCAGCAGCTCGAAGTAGTCGATCGGCCAGTCGTCGGCGACGCCGTCCAAACTTCGGACCCGGAAATCGGACGGCAACGCGCGCGGCCAGGCCCCCGCGAAGATGATCGTCGAGCCGCCGACCGCGTTGTACATCAGCGGCGAGACCGGGGTGTCCTCCTCGACGATCGGGTAGTCCGCCGCGAGCCCGCGGATGTTCGGGCTGGTCGCCCAGTCCTTGCGCGCCTTCAGCTCCCAGTCGAGCTTGTTGCCCGGGTAGTCGGCGCGGTCCAGCCATTCGCCCTGTTCCAGGCAGACCACCTCGAAGCCGGCCTCTGCGAGGCGCTTGGCGACGACGCCACCCGAAGCGCCCGCCCCGATGATCAGGACGTCGGCCGGTTCGGTCGCCATCAGTCGACCCGGCCGGCGCTGACCGGCTCGCGCAGCAAGCCAACCTCACGAAGGACGTCGGCGAGATAGGCTCGCTCGGCGTCGGAGATCCCGAGCAGCGGGCGGCGGACATGGGCGGCCCCGAGCACGCCGAGGATCCGCAGGCACTCCTTGAGCCGGACTCGGTAGTCGCCGACCGGTGCCGCGAACACGACGTCGGCGAGGCGCTGGACGCGGCGGCCGAGGGCCATCGCGTCGTCAGTGCGGCCCTCCTGCCAGGCCCGGATCATGTCGACCTGCTCCCGGGTCATCACGGCGCCGAACCCGATCAGCGCGCCGGTCGCCCCGAGCATGAACGACTCGAGGATGAAGTTGTCGTTGCCGGTCAGCAGCGTGATCTTCCTCGGGAGCTGCTCAAGCAGCCGGGCGGTGTCGACGAACCGGCGGGCATCGAACGACGCCTCCTTGATCGCGACGACGCCGTCGACCATGGCCAGGGCCTCGAGCACGTCGTTCTCGTAGTTCACGCCGGCGAGAGCCGGCTGGAGCTGGAACAGGATCAGAGGCAACCCGACCTCGGCGATGGCGCTGTGATACGCGACCGGAACGGCCGGGTTGAGCGGCACGCTGAGGTAGGCCGGGATCGGGAAGACGAGCAGGGCATCCGCGCCGGCGGCCTGGAAGTCGCGCGCCTGGCGAACCGCCGCATCGGTCGAGGGGCCGGCCAGTCCGGCGACGATCGGCAAATCGGTCACGTCGCGGACGATCTTGATGATCCGGATCTTCTCGTCGTGCGTGAGGTGGGGACCTTCGCCGGTGTCGACGTTGATCGCGAGGGCCACCGGACCCTGTGCCGCGACCCACCCGATGTACGACCGCAGGGCGGGCTCGTCGATGGCGCCGTCAGCGTCCATCGGGAGCACGGTGGCGGGAATGAGGCCGTCGAGATCGAGGGGCATCGTCGCCTCCGGCGGTGCGGTGAGGGCGTCCATAGTAATCGTTTGCTACGGGGCAGCGTCAAGTGGAAAGCAGTTGCCTTGTCCCGTCCTACCCAAGTAGGATCGTGGTATGAAGGTCAGCGTCAGCATCCCGGATGAGGACGTCCGATTCCTGGACGAGTACGCACGCGAGCAGGGTCTCGACTCGCGCTCGGCCGCGGTGCATCGGGCGGTCCGGCTGTTGCGGACCGCCGAGCTGGCCGAGGCGTATCAGGCAGCCTGGGAGGAGTGGGATTCGGAGGGTGCCGGCGTGTGGGACCCAACTGCAGCAGACGGCGTGACCGATGCGCCGCGGTGATATCGTCGCCGTCGACCTGGAGCCGGTTGTTGGTTCGGAAGCCGACAAGCGGCGTCCGGCCGTGGTGGTCAGCAATGACACCGCGAATGCCACGGCGACACGACTTGGTCGCGGCGTGATCACGGTGGTCCCGGTCACCGCGAACGTGAAGCGCGTTCATGGATTCCAAGTGTTGCTGCCCGCGGCTGAAACCGGTCTGCCGCGCGACTCCAAGGCCCAAGCGGAACAGGTCCGCTCGATCGCCGTCGAGCGCGTCGGCGCGAGGCTGGGCATCGCTCCCCAAGCCCGAATGGACGAGGTCGACGAGGCGCTCCGGATCCACCTTAACCTCTGACCGACCCGTTCTCTGGCCAAATATCAGCCGGGGTGATCAAAGGCAAGAACCAGCCCCGAAAACCGGCCGATTCACTGGCCAACGATCAGCCCGGGTCGTATGTGGCCACCAGGTCAGGGCAATCCGGGCCACAGGCTCTGACTTCGACTACCGGGCTGATGAATGGCCGCTGGCTCGTGGCGGCGGGGCTCTACAGCCGGTGCTATCCTCGATAATCGATCAAATCGTCGAAGGGAGCCTGATGACCGCGCTCGACACATTCAGCCTCGACGGCCGCGTCGCCCTCGTCGTGGGTGGCGGCGGTGCCATCGGTTCGGCACTGGCCGAGGGGCTGGCGAGTGCCGGTGCGAAGGTCGCCGTCACTGGCCGAACCCGGGAGTCCCTCGATGGGGCAGTTGAACGCGTCACTGCCGCCGGCTCGGAAGGCCTGGCCATCGCGGGCGATGCCACCGACGAGGCTGAAGCCGCTCAGATCGTCAAGCAGGTCGTCGACCGCTTCGGCCGGCTCGACATCGTCGTCAACGCCGTCGGCGGCGGGGCCGGCGAGGTCCTCCACCCTGCCGAGGCGTACCCCCGCGAGGCGTGGGACTGGATCATGGAACTCAACGTTCGCAGCACGATCGTCCCGACGATGGCCGCGGCCCGGGCGATGATCGAGGCCGGCAACGGCGGGGCGGTCCTCAACATCACGTCGGTCCGGGCGGACCTCGGGATCAACGCCGGCTACTCGGCATACGTCGCAGCGAAAGGCGCGATCGCCTCGCTCACCCGCCAGTGGGCGACCGAGTGGGCCAAGTACGGCATCCGCGTCAACGCCATCCAGCCCACGTTCGTCGACACGCCGCAGGTCGCGACGCTCCTCGGCGACCCGGACTTCAGGGCCGGCATCGTCAACCGCATTCCGCTTCGGCGCGTCGGCGAGACGAAGGACCTCGTCGGACCGGCCGTCTTCCTCGTCTCAGATGCCGCGTCGTTCGTGACGGGCCAGATCCTCGGCATCGACGGCGGGCTGACCGCCACCCAGTAAGGAGCCTCGCGCCGCATGTCGATGATGGAACAGGTCACCCCGAACGTCTTCACGAACACGAAGCTGCGCGGCTGCAACCCGAGCTTCGTGGTGACCTCCGCAGGTGTCGTGGTCATCGACACCCCACAGCTCCCCACGAAGGCGGTCGCGATGCGCCAGGAGGCGGAGTCGCACGGGCCGATCCGCTACCTCATCAACACCGAGAACCACGTCGACCATATCTTCGGCAACCACTGGTTCCGCAACGCGGGCGAGGTCGTCAACCACAAGGCGCTATGGGACATCTTCATGGACCCGAAGGCGGCGCTCGACCCGTTCGACTACGCGCTCGAGGCGATCCCGACCGACGATCCCGAGGGCGCGGCGCTCATTCCCGACCGCGACGAATACTACGCCGACCTGCCGCGCGGCACCGTCGTGTTCACCGGCGACCTGCTGAAGCTGAGGGTTGGCGAGCACACGATCGACTGCCACTGGACGCCCGGCCACACACCGGGCCAGCTGGCGGTCCACGTTCCGGAGGAGCGCGTCGTGTTCACGGGCGACACGATCTTCTCGGGTTGCCAGACGTGGCTGATGACCTCGAATGTGGACCAGTGGATCGAGGCACTGGAGCGGATCCGGGCGCTGCCCGACGTGGACTTCCTCGTCCCCGGTCACGGACCGGTCGTCACGCTCGACTACGTCAACACGCAGCGTCAGGTCCTGCTGCAGTGGAAGGGCGCCGTCGCCGAGGCCGTCGCGAAAGGCTGGTCGCGGGACGAGACGATCGAGCGCGTCCGCTTCGACGACAAGTTCGGCCCCGTTGACGTCGGGCAGGGCTACATGATGGATCACATCCAGAACAACAACGCCGGCTCGCTTTGGGACAAGCTGACCGCTCTCAGCTACTCAAAGGGCCGCTGACGGGTCGCGTCTCGATGCTCTGGGCGCTCCCGCGGCTTTGGCCGACCATTGATCTGCCGGGCATTGCCAACCGAAGCAGAACGTACTGGACCGTTGATCTCGACGCCTTGCCGGCGGTTGAGCCCAACCTCGACGGCCGTCTCGGCTGGCTCCTGGACACGCCCGCTCACCGGCCCTCGCTCGAGCGGGGACCGGACGATCCGACGGAGCGCGACGCCGAGCCGGCCGGATTGCGCGCGCTGCAGCCGCCTGCGGGCCTGCCCTCTGCGTTTCACCGCTTCATCGACGACCCGCAGCTCCGACGCCACATTCGTTCAGCGACCGCTTGCTACCTCGACCTTGGCCATTTCCGCGTCGGGGTGAAGGGCGGTGGGACGCTGATCCACTTCCTGTCGGATCAGCAGTGGGTCCTCCACTGGCTTCTGTACGTCGGGCCTACGGGCGAGGAAGCCGTCGTCGCGAGTCCGGAGCCGCTCGGCTTCGATGATGGAGAGACCGAGCATGTCCTGGAACTCGACCCAGACTCGTGGCACGGATCGCTCGCCGTCTGCGGCGACTCCTTCGAACAGTTCCTGTACCACTTCTGGGCGATGAATGAGCTCTTCTTCCGGCTCGCAGTCGACAGCACGTCAGTCGACGGACTCCCGGACGACTTGCGCGCGTACGCACGCGCATACCCGAGGACTCCATCGAGGGAGGACCTCTTCGCCGACGACGATTGATCGGTCACAGGAAAACCGCCCTACGCGCGGCCGGCGGCGACCTCGTCTTCGCGGGTGCGGCCCGCGAGCTGGATCAGGTCCTCGTGGAGCTCGAACCAGACACCGTGGTACGAGTCCACGCGCGGCGAGGCAACGAAACGGCCGTCCCCCCCGCGGGTGGCTTCGAGGGCCCGACTGAGTCGCTCGCGGTAGACGGCGAGACGGCCGGTCGGGTTCTCGTGGGCTTCGGTGAACGCCACCGCGTCGTCGTGCAGCGCGGCCAGCCGATCCACAACGCCTTGGTCGTATTCGGCGTCGGCGTGGTCGTTGACGACATCCGGTGACTTAAGCTGCCAGGCCGTGACGGTGTCCTTCATGCGGCCATCGAGGTCGAGGAAGGCGTCGAGCGCAGCATTCGCCTGCTCCGATCCCCATGCGGCTGCCTCCTTCCCGACGAGCTCCGCAGCGCGGGCCTTGCCCTGATCGGTGAGGCGGTAGGCGCCGGCGACCGACGCAACCAGGCCGTCCACGAGGAGCCCGTCGAGGAGCGGCTGGACACGGTCCGGCGTCGACAGGAGCGCGTCGGCCGCGCCCTGGGTCATTGCGAAGCCCTTGATGCCGAGCATCCGGATGACGTCGTCGACGCTGGTCCTGCGCGTTCCCGCTGCGAGGGGCTGGGACGGAGCGGCCTCGCCGATCGGCATACCGAGCTCCCTCGCCCACCCGAGCAGGATGGCCGCCTCAGGCACGGGCTCGGTCGTGCCCGGGATCGCGCCTTCGAACACTTCGCCGGAGGTGCCGTCGATCGTGATGACCTCCCCAGACCTCAGTTCACGGTCGCCGAAGACGGCCGAGCCGTCGCCGACCAGCAGGGCCGAGGCACCGACGACTGCCGGGATCCCCCAGCCGCGGGCCACCACCGCGGCATGGCAGGCGAGTCCGCCCGTGGCGGTCAGGATGCCGGCGGCCCTGGCCATCCCGTGCACGTCGTCGGGCGAGGTCTGGGAGCGGACGAGGATCACCGTTCGGCCCGCCTCCGCGGCGTCCGCTGCGGCATCGGGACTCGTGACGATCTCCCCGCTCGCGGTGCCCGGCGAGGCCGGCAGACCAATGACGAGCGGCCGGAGGATGCTGCTCCGACTGGTGGCGATCGTCGGCGGGTTGACGAGCAACGCCTCGACGCGTTCGACGGCCTGCGCCCGGGTCAGCGGGAACGCTTCGTCTTCGGCCATGTCCCGGGCGATGTGCAGCGCCGCTTGCGGACTCCGCTTGCCGACTCGCACCTGGAGCATCCACAGGCGGCCGTCCTCGATCGTGAACTCGATGTCGCACATGTCGGCGAAGTGGCGCTCGAGCCCGTCCGCGTGCTCGCGGAGCTCGGCCGCGAGCTCGGGCATCCGTTCGTCGAGCACGGAGATCGGCTGGGTGGCGTGCGTGCCGGCGACGACGTCTTCGCCCTGCGCATCGAACATCACGTCGCCGTAGAGCGCGCGCTCGCCGGTTGCCGGGTTGCGCGTGAACACCACGCCGGTCCCCGAGGCTGGGCCACGATTGCCGAAGACCATCGCCTGCACCACGACACCGGTCCCCATGTCGTCGGCGATCCCCTCCTTCGCTCGGTAGGCACGCGCCCGGTCGCCCTTCCAGGACCGGAAGACGGCTTCGACGGCCTGCCGGAGCTGTGCCCATGGGTCGTCGGGAACCTCGGCGCCAACGGTGGCGCGGAACATCGCCTCGAGTCGTTCCCGGTTCGATCCGGTCGTGCCCGGCGGCAGCCCCAGGTTGAGGATCGTGTCCATCATCCCGGGCATCGACACGGGCGCCCCGGAGCGCACGCTGACAAGGAGCGGGTCGCCGGTGTCGCCGAACCGTCGGCCGACGGCCGCTTCGATCGTGGCCATGACCTCGCGGACCTCGTCGTCGAGGCC